>CAIWKF010000079.1 GCA_903913175.1 Candidatus Staskawiczbacteria bacterium | reverse complement strand
AGTAATTCCTTTGGTAATGTCCAAAACATTGGGTCTTGGCTGGTGAATCTACCTGTTACTCCATTATAGTACCTTGCATTGAGGTAATTCAAGCCTGTGCCTGCGTCAAACTCTTGACCTATGTATTTGCGTTGCTCGGAAAATGGTAAAGTTGAGTTTGCTGGAGCAACTGGAGTAGCTTTCTCATCTAAACGAATTTGACCAAAGGGATAGTAGTCTGTTGTTTCAATTACTTTGTTATCTTTGTCTAAAACAACTGCAGAGCCTGTAAGATGGTCTGTAAGTATGGTGTTGACTGTGGTTGTGGTTGCAGAACCTGTGGTTGTTTTGGTAACTGTAGAGAGCATAATGTTGCCAGCCATAATGTGCTTTGTTATGGTTTGACCTTCCATGTTGTAACCTGAGTTTGGGTAATAAGTAGTGGTTGTGCTTCCTGCTTTGGTGGTTACTGTAGACTTTATTCTTTGACCAGAAGTATCATAAGCATAAGTAGAAACTGTGCCTGTAGCTATGTTGGTGGCAGAAACAAGACGATTGTTGTAGTCATAGATATATGTGTTTGATTCATCTTTTAACACATTTCCATTTTGGTCATATTGATAAGTGCTTGTGGTTGTTTCAGCTGCGTAGGCTGTTGGTACAATTATATCAAAAATTTTACTTAAAACATAGCCTATAAAATTATGTGGTAATTTTTTATAACTAGAAACAGTATTTGGTTTTACCACAACAGTCACAGATTTTACAGAAACTTGTGTTCCAACTGTGGCAGTTAAAGTATAAGTTGTAGTTACTAATGGTTTAAATATTTTTGAAGTTAAACCTAAAACTGATACTCCGTTTATAGTTAAAGAATTTGGAGCTAAACCAGTTAAGCTCCAATAAAGTACCACAGATTGCCCAGCTTTAATGGTAGTTAAATTTGCAGTAAAAGAATTAATTGCTAAAGTTGCTGGTTTGTCTGTTACTGTAATAATTATAGATTTTGTTACACTGCCTGAAGCATTGGTAGCAGTAATTGTGTATTTGGTAGTAGTAGTTGGCATAACAGTTTTTGAAGACATGCCCAGCACACTGCCAACTCCATTATCAATGGTAACACTTGTTGCTTTCCCACCAGCAAGTGACCAAAACAAAGTTACTGGTTGACCTTTTGTTATTACTGTAAAACTTGCGGTAAACAAAGGAATTGTTGGCGCCAACAATTGACCAGCAACTGTAACAGTCACAGATTTTGTTACACTGCCTGAATCATTGGTAGCAGTAATTGTGTATTTGGTAGTAGTAGTTGGCATAACAGTTTTTGAAGACACACCCAGCACACTGCCAACTCCATTATCAATGGTAACACTTGTTGCTTTCCCACCAGCAAGTGACCATGAAAGCATAAAAGAACCCGGCCTTATTGAATTTGGCAAAGCTGTAAAATCAGAAATTATTGGCAACGGCAATGGCAGAGAAACTTTAATACTTGAGACTGCATCTGGATTGGCATAAGTTAAACCAACTGAACTGGAATTTCCTGGATAACTATAAATAGTTGTTTTTTCATTTAAAGTTTGTGATAAAATATTTCCTAAACCATCATAAACAAAACTTTGGTTATAATCATTATTATTTGCAGCGGCGGTAGCAGTAGCTGAAGTTAACCTGTAAAGATTATCATATACATATGTAACAGTTTTTTTAGAATTTGTTGCTGAGCTATCAATTATTTGCTTAAAATTTCCAACAGCATCATATTGATAAGAAATGTTTTGAAAATTTACATTATTGGCTGTAGATAATTTATTAGTTAATCTATAAAGTTGATTTGCATCGTAAGTATTAAGTGTTTTAGTTCCACCAGAATAATTAATGCTTAAAATTTGCTGTATAGAAGAATAATCAAAATTATCAACAACACCCACAAACCCAGCATCTGTAGATTCTTTTCTTAAAACTTTTTCAACTAAGCCTGCTAAATTATACTCATATTTAACCTGTGAATTATCTGGATTTGTAATTAATATTTGATTTCCTTGCCTGTCAAAATTAATTTTAGTTATAAAGTTTTTTGTATCAATATCTTTTGTAACTTTACTTACATTTCCTAAAGCAGAATATTCATATTTCTCAGTTTGAGAGGCTGAAACAATTTTGCACAAACGACCAACACCACCAACACAACTGTCATATGTAAATATTGCTTCTTGACCAATTTTTCCAACATAATCCTCACTAATTTTTCTATTTAAAACATCAAATGAATAATTAATAATTTGCTTTTTAGGATCAGTTAAAGTTGTTAAATTTCCTACTTTGTCATAAGCATAATTCCAAGTACCAAAAATATTATCATTTGGAGCATGTAAGTCTTGTGCAGATAATCTTTTGCCCAAACTATCATATGTAAAATTTCTAACATTTCCCAATGCATCAGTTATACCAAGCAAATTATTTAAACCATCATAGGTATAGTAGGTTGATAATATTGTTTGCACAGGAGCACTAACAGGAGTATTAGAAATTAATGAAGGAGTCCATGTTCCAGATTCTGTAAATGTATGAACAGTAAAGTTTCCAACAGTTGTAACTTTTCCACCAGATGAATTTGGAGAAACTCCATCACTTCCATCTGTATGATAAGCAATAATAACAATTCCCGATCCCCCCTTACCACCGCTAAAACCATACCCACCAGCACCACCTCCACCGCCCAAATTATCTACCGCATCACCACCTATTCCCGGCCTTGCACCGCCTCCACCACCCAGACCACCCAAACCATTTGGAAAACCACCGCCTCCACCGCCATAAGAAATATTAAATCCTGAAATAGAATTAATTGTGCCTTTGCCCCCATCACCTCCTTTACTTTTAGGACCAGCCATGCCATTTTCTCCTGCTGTACTTGTTCCACCACCTCCACCAGAAAAATTTTCCGCAAAAACTCCACTACCACCACTAAAGCCCTGACTGCCACTACCACCACTAAAGCCATTGGTTCCTCCACCGCCACAACCACCACTTCCAATAGTGTCACTACCTCCAGACCCACCCCTGCCACCTCCATATGCAATTATTGTGTCAAATGAAGAATTTTTACCATTTGTATTTGCAAAAACACTTGCGCCAACCACAACAGAATGTGTTTTAGAAGTAACTGAATGAGAATCTATATATTGGTAACCACCTGCTCCGCCACCGCCGTTATAGCTTTGTCCTCCTCCACCTCCACCGCCGCCACCCAATACTAAAACCCTAATTGTGCCATTGGTTGGATTTACAGGTGGTTCTACCAGAGTTTTATTGTATTCATCTACCTGAATTAAATTATTGTAAGCATCATAATAAAAGTTTTTTTGATTTCCTTGCGCATCCATAACCACGGTTTGCCAATTTCTGTAAATATAATTTGTTGCACCAATTGCATTAATACTATTGACCTTACGACCCAAAACATCATAAGCATGTGTTGTATAAAGTTGCAATGTAGAAGTTGGTGCTGTTTTAAATGATCCAAAAGAAAAATACGGCAAGCTTTCTTTTTGCAGATTTCCAAGATTATTATAAACATAATCTTTTGTTTCAAAATTATTATTTTCTGCAGATTTTTTTTCCTGAATTATTCTACCCAAGCCATCATAATAACTATAACTACTAACAAAATTTACAGAATCTAAATAATTATTTTGCACAGTGCTAACAGCTTTTTGCGTATCAGTGTAAACATATGTTGTTTTAGTTACCAAAGTTGTAGGGCTAGCTTGATCTGGTTGTTCTACTTTTAAAAGCCTACCCAAGCCATCATAAGTGTTTTTAAAAATATTTCCATTTGCATTAATAATTTGTGTTGGTTTTGCATTAACATAATTATAAACAAATTTACTGGTTTGATTTAATGCATTAGTTATTGTTGTTGGAAATAAATTGTAAGTGTCATACAAAAATTTAGTAGAATTTCCATTTGCATCTATAGCTTCTGTAACAAGTCCATAATTATTATAAACTTTTTTAGTGTTAACAAAATTAATACCACTTACCAAAGCCTCTTCTTTGGTTTGATTTCCAATACTTGCGCTTCCTTGTGGTAAATTATCATAATAATATTTACTTTCTTTAATTTTATTTCCACTTTGGTTAGTTACAAAAACATTGGAAGGTATTCCTAAAATTTTTGCACCTGATGCATAACTATAATTTGTGGTAAATTGATCAGCCCCAATATCAGAAAAACTGCCATCATCATTTGCTAAGACTTGCCCATATTCAATTTTTAAAATAATATTTCCATTACTGTTATTATATGTATATCTTTCAGCCTTATCTTTATGTGTGCTAAGGGCGTCATATGCATAACTGGTTGTTTGTGATAATTTCACAAACTTTGCGCTACTAAGCAAAGCAACCTCGTCCCACATATTAATTGTTTTTTGGAAAAGACTATTACCAGCACCAAATAATTCAACTTTATAAGGCTTGCCAATTTTCCAAAAACTGTCTTGGTACTCACCTTGAGTAGAATCTGAGGTATTTCCTTGGTGATAATAGGTTTTTGTAACATTTCCCGATGAATCAGTTTTGCTTATTGTGCCAAATCCTGCAAATTTACGAGTAAATGGATTAGCAGAATCATAATAATAGAATCCATTTGTATAATTATAAGTATCAATAGTAGAAACATTATTTACAGTGTCTGTGCTTGTAATAGTGTTTACTGTTTGCACAGAAAAAGGCAAGTTAGAATTAAGCAAATTATTATTTGCGTCTTTATATTGTGTTGATGGTTTATATGTTATGTTTGATGTGCCACCAGTTGGTAAATTTATTGATTTTAATAAGTCTACATGAGTTGTTGTAGAATTTAAATATGCTGTTGTGCCAGAAACAAAATCTGGTGATCCATCTGCATTTATATCCATTATAAAATAACGATTTTGCGCACTACCACCAACATTAGCAATGTTAGCAAAAACCCTATTCATTGTGTCTGAAAAACTATATGTTATAAAGCTTTTACCTTGGTTTATATATAATGATCCACCTAATTGTAAAATATCATTTAAACCATCATTATTAAAATCTGCAATTTCATAATCTCTATTAGATGTTCCGTTGGGCATAATTACTATATTTGCAAAATCTGGTGGCAGCACATAACTTGGATCTAAATTCCAAGCATTGCCATTATTAATATACACTTTTTGTGTATAAATTATTTCACACACCCCTACAGAACCCTTGCAGGACCAGCGAGCAGTTGACTTAATAAAATCTGGTAAATTATCACCATTAATATCAAACATTAAATAACCACCATTACCAGTAAAATCACTTGTAGTTTTATAATTTGAAACATTTGTTGCAGGATTGCTACAATTACCATAACTATCACAACGAGTTATATTATTAGTACTTTCAGAATAAGTAAAACCATTGCCATTATTTAGTGATGTTTGCGTATTGTAATAAAAGTTTGTTCCATTTCCAGCAAAATAATAATTATTATCTTGAATATAATCTACAAGCCCATCACCATTTAAGTCCTGAGAATAAAGAGTGTATCCTGGATTTGAAACATAATCTACAGAATATTTTTTTTCTGTGTTTGGTATTTTGCTCCAACCACTTCCGTTGTTTATAGCTTTGACATTGCCAAAAAATGAAGTTCTCATTAAATCATTTTTTCCATCGCCGTTAATATCTAAAATTCTTACACCACCATCATGTGTAGCATAAGGACCATCTGTAAAATTCATTATGTCCTCGGGAACAGTATAAACACTACTTTTTTCAAATGAATTATTTTTAGGGTTATATATATCTATTTGTTTGTCAGATGTATAATTTACATGAACCCATTCATATGCTTTTACAATGTCTGTATACCCGTCACTATTTACATCTCCTGTAATCATGCCACTTCCTGGAACACTAACACCACTAGGAAAGCCAACTTGCTGTGTATTATTTTCATTATAAAGTAATGCAGGCAAACTTGTAGTGTAATCAAATGTTGTTGCAGGAAGTGCTGTGGCAAATGAATTTGCATCATATCCTGTTTCTGTAACAGATTGTAATAATGATCTTTTGCTGTTGCTTCCAACACTATAAGCAAGCGAATAATTATATTTTAAAACACCTAAAACTTTTACATTTATTGCTGATATACGAAAACCAACATTTATAAAAAAACCTGAAATAAAGCTTGAAATTATATCAGTTCGCGCTTCTTTTACAAAACTTACATCAAATATATTGCCATAATTAATGTTTAAGGGATATATTTTATTTTGATCTTTTGTATATGTATAAGTAATTAAATTTCCATTTGTATCTACAGCAGAAGAAATCATCCATTTATATACATGCGTTACATTAGCAGGATCATTTTCACGAGAAACTGGTGAATCACCAAAAATATAAATAGTACCTGTTTTAGTAACAAGCTTCCATGAATTATTTGAAACATCTAAAATATATTGATTAAAATTTGAGCTTTGTGATACAGGAACAAAAGTTAAAAAATTTCCAGCTGTATTTAACAATGCCAAATCTCCATCTTGCCAACTTACATAGTCATTTTTTGTATATAACTTGTCAGTACCGTTTGTGTTTTTCTTAATAATATATGGTAAAGATAAATCCCAACCATACCCAATAATAGAATTGTTTTCATTTTTTTGAGAATTATACACTAAAGAAAGTTCTGGAGTCATGCCGTTTCTTCCTTGTGGCAGTTGAATTGGATATTCATAAGTTAATGCTCCAGTAGAAGAATCACTTTTTGGTAAAAGCATTCTTGGCCCCAGCGTAGATGCAGATGCAATAGAGCCAATAGAATCAGCAGAAGCTGGCTCAGCTGGCAGGTCTTCTTGGTTGTCTGTTTTAGAATCAGTTATATTTGTTTGCAAATCAAATGTTGGTAAAGTTTGATCTTTTGTAGAGTTGTCTGTGCTCTCTGTGTCTGTGTTCTCTGGTGCAACTGGCGCTAAATCTGTTATAATTACTGAATCTGTTGCAGGGGTTGTGGTTTGTGACATTTCATCTACAGCAAAAACAGGAGCCAAAGGGGTTAATAAAAATGAAAAAATTATATATAACACCAAAGACTTTTTTAAAAATATCATCATAGCTTTTAAAATATAAATTATTTAATAATTATTACATCCTACAAAAATCAATAAGTGTTGTCAATAGACATAACAACAATACTATGTATTGACTTTGTCTTAAATTGAGGCTATATTAAAATTAATGCATTAATATGACAAAAATTAATTTTAAAAAAAATAATGAATTAGAAAAGCTATTAGATATTCTGGCCCTAAGAGGCAAAGAAAGAGATGTTTTTAGCTTGTGTTTTTTTTCTGGCCCATTACCTGCTTTAGCTATTTCCAAAGAATTAAAAATAAACAGAGCTGCTGTTTATCAAATAATTAATCAGCTTTTGGAAAAAGAAGTTTTACAAAAAGAAAATATTTCCGGAAAAAAACAACTTTTTAATTCTGTATCTCCTGAACAAATAAAAGAAATTCTTTTAAACCAACAAGAAAATATTTCTGACATAAAAAATAATCTTCCAGAGCTTTTAAATTTAAAAAAAATACACGCTCCAATAGATACAACCTCAATTGAAACCTTTAGTACTTCTTTGTCTTTAAGACAAATGCTTTACCGAGCCATGGATAATTCAAAATCAAAAATGTATTTAATTGCCAGCGTTGATAGTCCTTACAATATTTATGAAAAAAAAGTTTTTAACTCTTTTTTAAAAGAGCTTTCACAAAAAAAAATTATTTTACAAACTTTGGTACCTAAAAGTGAAACATTTGAAAAAGATAACATTTGGAAAAGATCACCAATAAAAGTAAAGTTTTTAGAAAAAAGTGACTATCCTTTTTCTGATGGGCTTTTAATTTCTGATAAATTCTTATTTATGTTTTCATGGAACCCACAAAATCCTAAAGGCTTAATGATTTCAGATGAAACCATACGACAAACTTATTTATCTTTATTTTTATTGCTTTGGGAAAAAGCAGTTTATTCGGAGCAAAAAAATATTGATGCTAAAAATTTTCCAGGCGATATGCAGTTAATTCCGGGCGGATATTTTTATTCTGGTAGTGATCTTAATGCTAAAAAATTATTTTTGGACTCATTTTTAATTGATAAAACTCCTGTAACAAACATTCAATATCAAAAATTTATTAAAGAAACTGGCTATCATGCTCCAGAAAGCTGGAAGAATAAGCAAATAACTAAGGGGCAAGAAAACCACCCAGTTGTTAGTGTTTCTTGGTATGACGCCACTGCTTATGCAAATTTTGTTGGGAAAAGATTGCCCACAGACGAAGAGTGGGAAAAATCTGCTCGGGGTAATGACAAAAGAATATATCCTTGGGGAAATAATTTTGACGAAAATTTTTGTAATGTATTAAGAAAAAATAAAGGCACAACACCGGTTGAAAAATATACTTTAGGAAAAAGCTATTATGGAGTTTACGATATGGCAGGTAATACTTGGGAGTGGACAGATACAGAAGCAGATGAAAAAAAATCACGCATTATAAAAGGTGGATCATGGTCTGATAATGAAAATACAGCTCAGTGTTTTTATAAAACTACTGAATATATAGATAAAAAATATGACAATCTTGGCTTTCGCTGCGCCAAAGACATAAATTAAACTTAATTTAATAAAAAATGGAGCCCAGCTCCATTTTTTATTGGTAGAGAGTTTCTATTTCTTTTTTGTAATGTAATTCAATAATATGACGGCGAAGCTTTAAAGTTGGAGTTAATTCACCCTGTTCCTGAGAAAATTCTTGAGGCAAAAGAACAAATGCTTTTATTTTCTCAAAATCATTTAAATTTGCATTTATTTTTTCATTTAATCTTTGTAAAAATAACTTTAAAATTTCTACATTTTTCACTAATTTATCATGCCCCTGTAATTGAAAATTATTTTGTTTTATAAAAATTTCTACTTCTTGCCAATCTGGAACAATTAAAGCTGAAATAAACTTTTTATTATTTCCTATTACCATTGATTGAGAAACAAATCTATCATCATTTAATAAATTTTCTATTGGCTCTGGCCACACATTTTTCCCACCATTGGTTATTAACATTTCTTTTTTTCTTCCAATAATTGTTAAAAAACCTTTTTCACTAATAAACCCTAAATCCCCTGTTTTAAACCAATTATCAGAATCAAAACATTTTTCAGTTTCTTCTTTATTGTTTAAATATCCTGAAAAAACATTTGCTCCTTTTACTAATACTTCTTTTGTTTCTTTATTTATTTTAATTAAAACCTCGGGTAAAGATTTACCAACAGAACCCAGACAAATATCATTCTCAGTATTTACAGAAATTACTGGTGAGGTTTCTGTTAAACCATAACCCTCTAATATTATAATTCCAACTTTATTAAAAAACTTTACCAATTTTAAATTAAGCGAAGCTCCACCAGAAATAGTTAAACGCAACCTTCCTCCTAAATTATTTCTAACTTTTTTAAATGCCAAGTAATCTGCACACAAATAACCAATTGTTCCTTTTTTCTGTTTTAAAGACCACTTAAAAATTTGTTTTTTTATGTCCGAAGATTGATTAATTTTATCCCAAATTTTGTCATGAAATTTTTCAAAAATTCTAGGAACAGAAATTAATATTGTAGGCCTTACTTCTTTTAAATTTTGCACCAATGTTTTTGCGTTTTCTGCATAAGCTATTGTAGCTCCAAAAAGAATTGGCACCATTTGTCCTGCCATTCTTTCTAAGGTATGAGATAATGGCAAAAAACTTAAAAATATGTCATTTTCTTTAACAGGAATTGCCTTGTTAAGTGATTCAACATTACTTAATAAATTTTTATGCGTTAATAACACTCCTTTTGGCTCACCAGTTGTGCCAGAAGTATAAATAATACTACAAATATCATTTATATTTGAATCAATTTTTGTTGATTGTGTTTTGCCATATAATTGAGAATTAATTAAATTCTCTTCAGCTTTTTTCCAATTTAAAATTTCTATACTTGAATCTTTTATTTCAATAAAAAAATTTTCAATACATATAATTTTCTTTAAAAATAATAATTCATCTAAACATAACAAAACTTTATGTAACAATTCTGCATTTGAAACAATTAAAATTTTTGCTTCTGAATGATTTAAAATATTACAAATTGCTTTTGAATTTAAAGTTATATGAAGCGGCACTATAACTGCCCCACAACCCATAATTGCAAAATCTGAAATTAACCACTCTGGCCTATTTTCTGATAAAATTGCTATTTTATCATTTTTTTCTATACCTAAACCCAAAAGTATACTGCTTAATTTTTGAATTCTTATTAAAAGCTCCTTATATAAAATTGGAAAATAAACACCTTCTTTTTTATATAAAAGTGCTGTTTTTTCAGAATACTTTTTTGCTGTTTTAAAAAAATATTCTAAAATAGTTTCTGTCATATAGTTTTTTTAATAAATTCATAAATTTTTTCATAAAGTTCTTGACTGTGGGAATCATATGTCATAATGTGTCTATTGCAAGAAACCCAAAAAAAATCTTTTTTAGTAGAACCAACATGATCATAAATATATTCCGCGCTTTTTGATAAAACAACTGGATCAGTTTTAGCGTGTGCAATAAAAATTGGCTTACTAATATTTTTTAAATTTGGTATAGTTTCTTTTTTTATAAATTTTAAAAACTCTTTAAAACTTTTAACTGGTATAAGATTATAATCAGTTTTTCCTAAAATTTCTGTATTTTTTACTGTTTGGTTTTTTTTATGTAATAAGCTTCTAAAAAATGACCAGAAATTTTTGTATAATCTTTTTGGTTTTCTATAGTATTTTCTAAACCACCCATAAGTATAAAGACGAGCTAAAATAAATTTATGATGGTTTAAATATATTGGCGCAGAAAGGGAAACAATTCCTAAAACTTCATTATCAAATTCTTTTGCCAACCAAAAAGCCATATTTGACCCAAAAGAATTTCCAATTAAAAAAACACTTTTAGTGTTTTCTTTTAATTTCAAATAAGCAGATTTCACGGATTCTTGCCAATCTAAATAACTAGTTTTTGATAAATCCTTTGGACTAGTTCCATGCCCCGCCATCACAGGAGCATAAACAGTAAAACCTAAGCTAGACAAATAAATGCTTAAATCTTTTACTTCGCAGGGCGAACCCGTAAAGCCATGCAAAAGCAAAATCCCAATATCTGATTTTTTATCAATAAAAATTGAGTTTTCCATTTTTTTAAAAAATATATTTTTTTAGTTTACTGTTTCTAGTTTTATAGTCTGCTAATGTTTGACTAACTAAAAGCCAAAAATTTTTTGAATGATTAAGCTCTTTTAAATGGCATAATTCATGTACTATTAAGTAGTCAGCAATGTCTTCTGGTAAAAAAATAATTTTGTAATTAAAATTAAGATTTCGTTTTTTAGAGCAACTTCCCCACCTAGTTTTTTGTTTTTTTATACTTATTTTATTAAAAGAATATTTGTAAAATGCATTAAAATATTCTAACCTATTTTTAACCAACACCTCTGCTTGTTTTTTATATAAAATATAACTGCTTTTGTCAACCTTTGGAAAGACTAGTTTCTCAAATTTTGAAAAATGTTCTATTTTTTTTAAAATCCATGCTTCTTTTTTTAAAACAAATTCATTTATTTTATAATCTGGTAAAAAAATGGGAGCAGAAACTGTAACACCCCTACTGTAATGAACTGAAATTCTTAAAGATCTAGTTTTGCTGGTTTTTTTT
>CAIWKF010000078.1 GCA_903913175.1 Candidatus Staskawiczbacteria bacterium | reverse complement strand
GTATTTTTGTAAATAGTGGTAACCTACCTAATATCAAAACAATAATTCTTGTTATTTTTCTAAATATAAAAACCCCTCATGCTTTGTGCAAAAAGGGGTCTTGGATTGCTCACCTTTTGAATCCATATGTGGTTTTGTGTTGCGGAAATTCAGTCACAGCCTCATATCCGAATCTCTGCAAAACAGCTTCCACTCCTGTCGATGTCTCTTCGCCGCTTATAATGTGGTAAGAAGCTACCGCAAGATTTACGGCGTTGTTCATCAACGCCTTCTTTGCGCCTTCTATCGCCCTGATCTCTGATCCTTCAATATCCATCTTGATGAAATCGACTTTGCTGATGCCAAGCCTTTCCAATTCGTTGTCAATCGAAACGGCGGACATCTCAACAGCATGAGGGCTTGCATTGAAGAAGAAAGAAGCTCCGGCTGTGTGTTTATTGTTAAACTTCAGCGTTTTGTCTTCACTCCACAACGCTTTGTTTACAATTATCACGTTTGTCAATCCATTCAACCTAATGTTGGCTTCAAGCTTCCTGCAATTTTCCGTGTCGGGCTCAAATACAATAACCCTGCCCGTTTCTCCGACAGCTTTTGCGGCATAAATCGAAAATGTTCCCTCATAGCCACCAGCGTCGATTACAACGTCGCCAAGCTTTAGATCGTAATGCCTCAAATAGCCCAAATTCTCTTTGTGGAATGAAGCCCTCCATGGCTGGTATTCCATATCATACGGTGTTAAATTTGCACCAGACCAGCTGTCGAATTTTAATTTCTGTCCCCTAAAACTTATCTCCACACAATCATCATGCCACACTCTTTCCGACATTAATTCTTGCAGACTTCTCCTGATCACCTCATCTGAAGAGTATGCGTTGTCTACGACAATGTCGTAATCAAGGTCAACCCTTTTGATGCCAGCATAAATTCTGTCCAATTCTTCCTTTGTCCATCTCACGTGCGTACTCTTGGGTCTTTGTTGTAACCTCCTTCGAGCCAATTCGATGGGCGTGTCGACGTAAATTATTCTGACATCAGAAATTTGTTGAAGTTTTCTCAAAATTTCCAAAGCATATGGCCTAACCATTGTATTCTCAAAACAAATCCTTCCTTTCCTTCCTAGAAATTCAAAAATAGCTTTTTCGGCCAAGGGCTCGGCTAGTTTCAAAAAATCTTCGGGATGACGCTTTTGTTCTTCAACAAAAATGTCCTCGTATTCAAAAAAAGGAACATCGAAATAATTTTCAATTAACCTCCCGATATAAGATTTACCAGCGGCAATTACGCCCACCAAAACAAAAACTTCCTTCATCCTGCTATTTTCTGCTGTCATTGGAATGTCTCTTTTTCAAGGAACTATTTGCCTAGACGTTAGACAAGCCGTTTGATTACTTATATTTCATCAACAATCCTATATTATCATTTTCTAAATTTATGTCAAACAACAAAAACCGCTTCACTACTAAAACGGTTTTAGTTCAAACTGTGTTGCATCGCTATGCTAATGCGCGGGCAAGGGGATTTGAACCCCTGATCTCCTCCGTGACAGGGAGGCGCTTTACCAGGCTGAGCTATGCCCGCATTAAATTTAAACTAAATATACAATACTATAATTTCCCCAAATTTTCAATCCTTGTGCCGAGGGGGAGATTCGGACTCCCGACCTCGTCGTTATGAGTGACGCGCTCTTGCCAACTGAGCTACCCCGGCATTTTTACATGTTGCGCCTCTCCGAGTTGCACGGAGAACTGCAGCTTATGAGACTGCCGAGATACTGTTTCTCCAAGGCGCGATAATTATATTACTAAAAGCATAACAATATACTATTTACTTTACTACAAAAATTACAAAAAAACAAGCCTACTTTTCATAGGCTTATTTTTAGTATAAATTAAAATAAATATGTTTATGTAAATACTAATTAAATGGCGTAGGTACAGAAACAGTAACACTATCTGAAACATCATTTCCTAAAGCATTTTTACATGTAAGTGTAAATATTTTTGTTGTAGAAATATATTCTGTATATTCTGGACCACCAGAATTTTCCTTGGGCCCCGTCCAATTAGTTCCACCAGAAGCAGTACAAGAATTTGCGTTATTTGTTGACCACATAATTGGTAAAGATGATAAAGAAGATAAAACAATTGGCCCATCGGATCCATTAATTTTAATATCAACTGTTGTGGCAGAAATATTAACTACAAAACTGGAAAAAACATTTCCTCCGAGCGCCAAGCAATTTAATGAAAATGTATATGTTCTAGTAGAAGTAAAATTTCCTACTGCCTCTATTCCACCAGAACTAGCTTTTGTACCAGACCAATCTCCAGAGGCAGTACAATTAGTCACGCCACCTGCAGTTGACCAAGCAAGACTTATTGGCTGAGAATATAGTGGTAAACTTAAAGGACCAGTAGAATTATTAACCGTAATACTAACTGATGGAGTTATTACATTAACTGTAACAGAATCTGTTATAGAAAGACCATCTACACTGTAACAAGTAACTGAATATGTTTTTGAACTTACTGCGTTTTCATAAGCACTGCCACTCATTCCAGAATAAAAATAAGGAAAGCTACTACTACCACTACACGATACAGCGTTTGTTGAAGACCATATTAAATTAACCCTGTCTCCTACGCTTACTGTAGCTAAATCTTCTAAATTATTTGCTGTTAAATTAACAGTTGGAGTTATTGCACTGCATGGCAAACTTGAAGCTGGCCTGTTTGTTGTATCTGCGCAAGAAGTTAAATTTGTTACAGTTCTATATTTATATCCATTTTGACAAGTACCATATTCTCCAACTTGCCAAACTGACTCACAACATACTTGCATTTCTGTTCTTGTTTGAGAAATCAAACTACAGTTAGATTGAGTACAAACTCTATATTGAGAAGAACCCGAACAATTACTCCATGCACTAGGACAATTCCAACTTGGGGTACATACACAAGACCTAGTCTCTTCTACTGCTTGAGAAACCGAGCTACAATTATATTGAGTGTTTGTTCTTGATTGCAAAGAACCTGAGCAAATACTCCAAGATCCATAAGACCAATTAGGGGTACAAGTTGAAACAGTAGAATCACAGGATCTATTTTCGGTTATTGTTGCTGAAACAGAGCTACAATTATATTGAGTGTTAATTCTTGATTGTGAATAATTTATGCAAGTACTCCAAGATCCATAAGACCAATTTGGTGTGCAGCTTGAGGTAGAAGAAGTGCAGGATCTATTTTCAGTTGTTGTTGCTGAAACAGAGCTACAATTATACTGAGTGTTTGTTCTTGATTGTGAATAGTTTATGCAAGTACTCCAAGATCCATAAGACCAATTTGGTGTGCAGCTTGAGGTAGAAGAGGTGCAATATCTGCTTGTAGCTGGTTTGTTTGCCAAGGTTCCGCAAGAATTACTATCTGTACATGTTTGAGTTTGTGCATCATTTACACAAGCTCCAAAACCAGAGCAATTCCAATTTGGAGTACAAGTTGAAGTAGAAGAAGTGCAGGATCTATTTTCAGTTGTTGTTGCTGAAACAGAGCTACAATTATACTGAGTGTTTGTTCTTGATTGTGAATAGTTTATGCAAGTACTCCAAGATCCATAAGACCAATTTGGTGTGCAAGTTGAAGTTACCGGTAGTGTGTTTTGGCAACTATAAAGATTATTTAACTTTAATCTTGTTGCACTGGCTGTTACTCCTGTTGAGGCAGATAATCCATTTGGTGTTAAAATTTCTGATCTAAATTTTTCCTGAAAAGCTTTTACTGCTAAAACCGTACGGTTTCCATAATAAGACGAAATTAATTCGCTATCGGTATTTGAAAATAAACTTTGTTTTATTAATGCTTGCTGTAAAAATGAAACCTCGGTTCCACTGCTACCATATCGCATGTTTGTATTAAAAGTATGGCACCAACCAGTGCCTGTATTAGTTTGACCTTGTTCAAGCAAAATTTGCTGAGCAAGTTGTGCTTGAAGAATA
Organism: Candidatus Staskawiczbacteria bacterium; assembly: GCA_903913175.1. Taxonomy (GTDB): domain Bacteria; phylum Patescibacteriota; class Minisyncoccia; order Minisyncoccales; family Staskawiczbacteraceae; genus XYB1-FULL-32-11. The sequence continues at coordinate 3,063 of CAIWKF010000078.1, read as the reverse complement.
ATAAGCTGTTGTCTAATTTGAGCAATTAAAACCTGCTTTTCTGCTTCAGTTATGGCATTTGCAGTTTGCAACCCCCCACTTACTGGCAAACAAATAAAAACAGAAACAACTAAAAATAATAATGTAACAATAAATATCTTTTTCATAAATTAAAATAATTAATAATAAGTTAATAAACTATTTTATTATATCATAAATCAAAAAACTTATGCAACACACAAAAAAAGAGTGCATACTTTTTTGCACTATTTTTTTTAATTATAAATATTTAAGCTCTAAAAACTTCCAAAAATGCTTTTGAGGGTATATTCACCCTACCCTTGTCTTTCATAAGTTTCTTACCTTTTTTTTGTTTGTCCAAAAGCTTATTTTTTCTAGTAACATCTCCGCCGTACAAGTATCCTGTTACATCCTTTCTTCTAGCAGAAATTGTTTCTCTTGCAATTATTTTCCCTCCACTTACAGCCTGCAAAGCCACTTGAAACATTTCTGGCACTAAAACTTCTTTTAGTTTTTCTACCAAAACCTTACCATCACGGTAAGCTTCATCTTCTGAAACAATCCTAGAAAAAGCTTCTTCTTTTTTGCCAGCAACCAAAATTTCCATTTTAATTAATTTTCCAGGCCTAAAACCCAAAATATTATAACTCATTGATGCATATCCCTGCGAAACAGTTTTTATTTTATCATACAAATTAGCAATAATTCCACGCAAAGGAGTTTCAAAAATAATAATTGCGCGTTCTAAAGTTAAATAATTTGTTTCCACATAAATGCCTTTTAGATCTTTTAAAATGTCCATTATTTTGCCAATATAATTTACTGGGCAAACCACTTCTAAAGAAACCCAAGGTTCTTGCGTACTTTTAATTGTAGATTGATCTGGCCAATCTGAAGCTGAGTAAATAGAAACTTCTTGCCCTTTATTATTTATAATTTTATAAACTACAGATGGCGTAGAAATTACTAAAGTTAAATTAAATTCTCTTTCTAATCTTTCGGAAATAATTTCAATATGAAGGGTTCCTAAAAATCCACAATTAAAACCTCTGCCTAGGGCTTCTTTCATTTCAGGTTCAAATACTAAAGCTGGGTCACTTAATTTTAATTTTGCCAAAGCCACTTTTAATGTACTAAAATCCTCAGGGTTTTCAGGATATAAACTGGCAAATACCATTGGTTTTGGCTCTAAATATCCCGGAAGTGGCTCAACCCTGACCCTAGACCCTAAGTTTTGAAACCTAGTTATAGTATCACCTGCTCTTACTTTTCCTGGTTCTTTAATCCCTGTGGCAATATATCCAATGTCACCCGCCATAATTTTTGTTTTAGCAGAATATGTTGGATTTAAATACCCAAGTTCTTTTACTTCTGCCATGGTTTTTGTGGCCATAAGTTCAATTTTATCTCCAGCATTTATTTCTCCATCAATTACGCGCACATATGCAATAACACCCTTAAACGAATCATAATCTGAATCAAAAATAAGCGCCCTAAAATTCTGTACGACGTCGGGCGTCGTACTGTTTTGACCAGGCGGTGGTACTTGCTCAATTACAGCTTTTAAAATTTGTTCCACATTTTGCCCAGTTTTTGCAGAAACGCGCAAAATCCTGCCTCGAGCCATGTCAAAAGAATCTTCTGGCCACAATAAATTTGCCATTTCTTGCTCTGTTTCTTCCACCTTAGCTTGTTCTGAATCAATTTTATTTATAACTGGAATAATTTTCAGCCCCTGCTTTTTTGCCAAATTTAAATTAGCTAAAGTTTGAGCTTGAATTCCTTGAGTGGCATCTACCAACAAAACCGCCCCTTCCACTGCAGCCATAGAGCGTGAAACTTCATAAGAAAAATCCACATGCCCAGGAGTGTCTACTAAATTTAAAATAAATTTTGAGTTTTGATATTCTGGTTTTAAATTTTCAATTTTTATTTTTGCACTATCCACTTCCATTCTTATAGCTTTTAGCTTAATCGTAATTCCCTTTTCCCTTTCCAAATCCATGCTATCCAAAAACTGCGGCATCATATTTTTTTTATCAATAGTTCCCGTCAATTCCAAAAGCCGGTCAGCCAATGTAGACTTTCCGTGGTCAATGTGTGCAATTATTGAAAAGTTTCTAATATTCTCTTGATTCATTTTATGGTTCCTTTTAATTTTCCTACACCTCGCTAATTACATCAAACCCTTTAAAACTTCCCGTAATAGCCAGACCAAAAATTTTTCCCGTGCATATACTTCTTGCTTTTATTTGCCCAGCGGTTTCATTTAAAGTCGCGCCAGAACCAACGGCATCATCAATTAACAAAATATTTTTGTATTTCTCATTTTCATCAACAATAATTGTTTTTTTTGCGTTTTCAACACGATCATTTAATTTATTCAATGTTTTCTGAGGTACAGCTACTTCTGTTTTAGCCTTAACTATTGAAATTTTTCTTGTATTAAAAATCAAATTCTTTTCTAGCTCTCTTATTAGCTGAACTTCCCTTTTAACTGTTGGCGGGATAAACCCAACTCCGTCTATTTTGTATTTTTTAATTATCTTTTTTACACGTGGGCTAATATCAAAAATAAGTTCTTTTATTAAATTTTTATTCTGACTTTGTTTGGCATACAAAAGCATTTGGCCTAATTTAGTTTTCCCAAGCCTCTCAATACTATAAAAATCCAAATATAAAAGCCTATCCAAATAAACTTTATCAAAAGTGCTTTTCATTTTTTTATCCCCAACAATAAAACCGCCTTTTTTATAAGCATTATATTTTCTTAATGTGGTTATGTATTCTTTTGCAGTTTTCATTACTAGCTGATTAGTTTTCTTACACCAAAAAATAAATCCGTCCATCCCTTCTCTTCGTTCGCCGGACGGAGTAATAATTAAAAAATTCTCATTAATTACCTTAATAATACCTTTGCTAATTTTTGATAAATCTTCACCGCTACTAACTTCCAGTTTTTTAATGAAATAAAAAACTTTTGGTGGCTTACCAATCTTATCAATTTCCCCTATTTCTAAAAGATTAGACAACTGCTTTCTAACAGCACGACTACTTATATTT
>CAIWKF010000077.1 GCA_903913175.1 Candidatus Staskawiczbacteria bacterium | reverse complement strand
AGCGTGTGTTCATAAGTTTTGATTTTGACAATGACAAATTTCTTAGAGATTCTTTAATTGGCCAATGTAAAAATAATAATACGCCTTTTGATATGGAAGATTGGTCTGTTAAAGAACCTTGGAATCAAAGCGAGTGGCAGGCCAAGTGTCTAACAAAGATTAAAAATTGTGACCTTGTTATTGTTATGGTTGGGGAAAGAACACACTTATGCAATGGGGTGAATGCCGAGATTAGAATGGCTAAAGAGGCGAATGTTCCGGTAGTTGGAATACAAGGATATACAAACAGGATGTGCCCAAGGCCAGACGGTCTTGACGGGTATTATAATTGGACATGGGAGAATGTTAAAAATTTAGTTAACGGATATAGATAAATATGGAAAAAATACTTTTTAACAAATTAAAAAAAGAATATGGAAATAATTATTATTCCCATTATTTTGAACAATATAAAATGTATGTGGAAAGTACTGAAAGAATTAGCGACAGGAGACAGAATGCCAATAATTTCTTCTTGACTATAAATACAATTTTAATCTCCATATTCGGCCTGTCTTTTCAGATTAAAATATTGGATGATTATAACTGGGTAAGAATAATTTTAGCATTATTGGGAGTGGCAATTTGTATAATTTTTTGGTTTCTATTAAATGCATACAAGCAAATAAATTCCGGTAAATTTAAAGTTATCCACGAAATAGAAAAAAATTTGCCATTGGCACTTTACGATTATGAATGGAAGATTTTAGGAGAAGGCAAAAATAAAAAAATATATTATCCGTTTTCCCATATTGAATTATTAATCCCATGGATTTTCGGTTTAATATATTTAGGATTGGGAGTGATATTTGTAGTTTCTATTTATACGTGAAATATTTAAAGGATGGAAAAGCAATAAGTTAAACATGAAAGAAGAATTGCAGGATAAATTAACTATAGCTAAAAACGCCGAAGATAAAGAGGACTTTTTCAGTGCAAGCTTTTTTTATAGAGATGCTTTATTAGAGGCTATAAAGAAAAATGATTCGGAAACGATTAGGCTCTGCAAAAATAAGTCCGTTGAAATGAATAAGAAATCGATTACTTCAGGTAAGGATTTCAAAGAATTTTCTTTTACCCAGGAGTTCCCTGAGGATAAAAAAAAGACACACGAAAAATTTATAGAAGATTTCTTAGGCAGAGGTGATACTAAAATTATTTTGCGTGAGATCGGCCGACATTTTCTTTTTCATCCACGGGTTGCAGACGTAAAATTAACCGCCGGAAAGACAATGCCTATTTCATATCAGGTTGCAAGCTTAACAACCATTTCAAACGAGGGGCACACATTACGGGGAAGTTCGGATGGAGAATATGCATGGTTTATAAAAATGTACGATGTCCACCAACAATTAGCAATGTTGCTATACGTCGGGAGAATTATACACGAAATAATGGAAAACAACTCTAATGACAATAATCTAAATATAAAAAACTTATCTGAGTATTTTTCTGATTCAGGGATTTTTGAGGAGACTAATCTAAAAATTATATTGGTTGGTTTGCAAAAATATTTTGATAAGGATTATATCTCTGCGTTGCACATTTTGGTACCACAATTTGAAAATGTTTTTCTTAAAATGTCTGAGGAACTAGGCATCGATATTGTTGCATTGGACCAAAGACAGGGGCTATCGACACGCACGAGAGTATTATCAGAAATGCACCTAGATTCCGAAGAATTTAAAAAAGTATGGGGAGAAGATTTTTGCAGACAACTGAAATTCGTTTTGTTTGAACCAATGGGGTATAAAATTAGGCATAAGGTTGCGCATGGAGAGATTCAGCCCAGCGAGTGTAATTTTGAAAACGTGACGTTGGTTTTATATTTTTATCTTGTTTTATTGGGTAGAATAAGCAAAAAAGCTAATGAAAAATAATATAGCATGGGAAACAATTCAAAGTTGGATAATAAGCAATATACTGTGGTCTATTGTTTGGTTGCTATTCATCGCAATTTTTGTGAGATTTTTTCCAAGCATATTCAGGGCGTTTAAGGTGAGCAGAGCAATTATAAAAAAGAATAGGGAGACACTAGGTAACGGCTACGGAAAACATGTAGCTGACCGATTTATAAATATTTGGTATTCTAATCAGAAAAATCTATTACACTATAAGGAGATTAGACACATTTGTATAGCCGTCAACAATGGGAATATTGAAAGCCGGAGAGAAGAAAATGATGATGAACTGATGGCGCTTGGACTTATTGGTATTAATGATTTGAGCGGGCAAAAGTTAGTATACCCTATACTAAACTGGCAGAATAGGATTGTTTCGATGTTGGTTGAGTTTTATTTGATATATTTTATAGGCGATGACCCAAATTATTATAAAAACTTAAAAGAACGATCTAAAAAATAATTAAAAATATAAATAATGCCATCACCAGTAAAAATAAGTAAATTTAATATAAGTCAGCTGAATCGCTTTATAGATGCGAAAAGTGTTGCAATACCTGGGTTTCAAAGGGGGTATGTTTGGCGGGTAAAGCAAGTTAAAGATTTGTTCGACAGTTTAATAAAAAATTATCCGGTTGGCAGTTTTATTATCTGGAAAACCACTAAAAAAATTGAAGGAAGAACGTTGAATGGAGAAAAATTACCGGCAGAAAAATATTTAATTTTAGATGGACAGCAAAGAATGTCTACGCTTTTTTATCTTTGCAATCAAAATAAGTTTATTAGAAATAATGTTAAAACCAGTTTTTACGAAAATTGTGAAGCTAGACAACGAAGTTTAATTGATTTTGAAAGCTTTTATTTTGAGAGAAATGGGAAGGGGCAAGAGCTAAAATATTTAAAATCCGCAGCAAAAGAATTTAATTATAAAAGATTCCAGAGATTGTTGGGTAATTATGCTTTTCCTGTAGTTGTTGTTTCAATGGACGATTATCACAAAGCGGTTGAGATTTTTGAGAGGATCAACCAGTCTGGCACAAGGATTCCAACGGAAACAATATTTCTTTCTGAAACATGGAACGAATGCTGTAATTTTGGGAAGTTAATTAAGCGTTGGAAAGCATCTCACCCAGATTCTTTGACTAGGGATGTTGATACTGTTATTTTTATACATCTTTTTGCCATAATTTTTCAGCTAGAAGATAAAAATGAAAAGAAGTCATCGATAGAAATTAGCGTGAGAGCTTTAAAAAAGATTGCAGAAGTAATACGTGTTAATAAAGTAGATATTTACGAGAAAAAATTTAAAAGAGGGATAGAAGCTATTTCGTGTGCTGCAAGATTTCTTAGGGAGGAGTATGGAATAGAAAAAATTTCAGATTTACCATCACAGACTATGCTTACAGTTTTAAGTGTCTTTTTCTATTATCTTCAAAATGGACGCCCAGATAATCAGCAAAAGAAAGAACTTAAGAAATGGTTTTGGAGGTCATCTCTTGCAAGCAGGTACATTGGTTCTGGCTATAATGAAAATATTGGTCCTGATTCAAGGCAAATGGTTGCGCTGGCAATAGACCGAGCGGAATTAAATCTACCAAAAGCTAAATTATATTTTTCAGATTTTGAAAAAATTGATTTGAACACTGGCCGTTCTACTCTTAGAAATGCAGTAAAGCAAATGTTATGGCTTAAGAGTCCTGTTTGGATAGATGGTACACCTATTGCCCGCAAAGACGTAGATGGAAAAACCCATCAGAAAGAGGACGATCATTTTTACCCATATAATTCTATGGAAAAAGGATACATCGGAGCAGAAATAAACAATATACTAAACTTGAATTTTCTTTCAAAAGACCAGAATATTTCCAAGGGAAAGAAAATGCCATCTGAATGGTTGCAAGAGAGAATGGAAAAGTTTGGAGCTAATGAGAAAAAAATAAAAGATTTTTTTGAAAGAAGTCTTCTGCCTTTCGAGTCTTTAAGCTCATTGAAAAGATATGACAAGGGTTTCATCGGCAAAAAGGGTAAAATAACCCCTGAAAAGTTTGAAAAACGATATTGGAGATTTTTATGGAAAAGGAGTAAGTGGTTCTTAGAGGAATTTGATAAACTGCAAGATGGGATTTAAAACAAAAATATATGTTGACTAAAACCGATTATAAAAATTATTTGCAGTGTCCGATGTGGCTGTGGCTGTCAAAGTGCAGGCCAGAGCTTTTGCCTGAGGAAACGCTCGATTTGCAGCGGAGATTTGCTATGGGCAATGAAGTTGATGCATTGGCTAAGAAATTATTTCCTGGCGGAATTGAAGTGCAAGGATACAATAGGGAAGGATGGGCAAACACACAAAAGGCAATTTTATCTGGCTCTAAGATTTTATTTCAACCTACGGTTATTGCGGGAGATTTAAGTTGCAGGGCAGATATTCTAACAAAGAATAAAGACGGTAGTTGGGATATAAATGAAGTTAAAATGGCCACATCTGCCAAGAAGGAATATGTCTATGATGTTGGATTCCAGAAAATATGTTTTGAAAGGGCGGGAATAAAAATTCGTAAAACAAATATTATTCATATCAATAATAAATATATTCGGCACGGGGATATTGAACCCGAGAAATTATTCGCAACAGATGACATAACTCGTGAAACAGATAAATACTTTTCAGAAACCGAAGAAGGAATAAAAGAGGCGTTGAAGGTTATTGAAATAAAAGATGAACCCAGTTTAGAATTAATAAACGGATGCAATAATCCAAAGAGATGCGAATATTTGGAATGTTATTGCAATGGAATTAAGGGTGTCCAAGCCATTGCCAAAGATATTTTACCAAAACATCTTTTATCCTTGCTTAATAGAGAAATATTGGATTCCAAAAAGATTGGGCAAAGTATTTTGGATATAGCCGGATACGTACAGCCAGAAAAATTTACAAAGATTGATGCAGATGCTATTAAAAAAGAATTTAAGAAATTAAAATATCCGTTTCACTTTTTTGATTATGAAACATATGGTTCGGCAATACCTCCTTTTGATGGTATGAGACCATACCAGCAGATGCCGTTTCAATATTCGTTAATAGTGAAAGATTCTCCGGATTCTTCAACAAGACATTTTGAGTTTTTGGCTCGCAAGTTTGAAAATCCTATAAAAGAACTTTTAGCTCAGCTCAAAAAAGAAATTGGTCCCACAGGAAGCGTAATTGTATGGTATGCTAAATTTGAATCTGGTCGTAACAAAGAGATGGCTGATATGGAGCCTAAGTTTGCTGATTTTTTAAAAGATGTAAATGACAGGATTTTTGATTTGTTGCTGATTTTTAAACATAAGAATCAGATGTATATTAAGAGTGAGTTTAATAAGCTCGCATCATTAAAAGTGGTTCTTCCTGTGCTTTGTCCGGAGCTTTCATACAAAAATCTTGCCATACAGGGTGGGGGAGATGCTTCATCAAGTTGGCCGATTTTAACAGGTGACAAAACCCCTGTAAAAGAAAAAGAACAGCTGTCCAAGAATATGCTGGCTTATTGCAAGAGAGATACCGAAGCCATGGTTGGAATTATGAATAAAGTATTAAAAGATATAGAATAAAAAATGGATAAAATAAGTGAATTGGCAAAACTTTTTTATGATTATAAAATACCAAAATTAAATAGTAAGATTTTTAGAAAGTGGTGGTTCTGGGTCATCATTATTTTTATATTTTTAGGCATTGTAAATGCTAATTCTTTTACTAAAACTGATAATGGCAACAATTTAAAATCTTCCCAGCAAGTAGAAAAGAAGTCGGAGGTTGCGGTAAATAATCAACCACAAGTAGAGGAAAAACAAGCTTTATCAGAGCCAAAAGTATCACCAAGTAATACGGGGGCAGAACTTTATCAGGTTGTTAAAGTTGTTGATGGAGATACTATAAGTGTGAATATGGATGGAAAAACTGAAACTTTGCGGCTCATTGGAATAAATACTCCAGAAACAGTTGATCCAAGAAAGCCGGTTGAGTGTTTTGGTAAAGAAGCATCCGATAAAGCGAAACAATTATTAACAGGCAAAAAGGTTCGTTTGGGAAATGATGCGACACAAGGCGAGAGAGATAAATATCAAAGGTTGTTGCGATATGTTTGGTTAGAAGACGGAACATTCTTTAACAAGCTGATGATAGGCGAGGGTTACGCTTATGAATATACTTATAACACTCCCTATAAATATCAAGAAGAATTTAAACAGGCCGAGGTTGATGCGAGAACAACAAAAAAAGGTTTATGGGCTGATAATGTTTGTGATCAAACAAAAATACAAACTTTAACTCCAGCAATAATAAACCAACCCGCAGATACAAGTAAAATTAATTGTTCCTCAAATACCTATAACTGCACGAATTTTAAAACTCAAAAAGAAGCTCAGCAAGTATTTGATTCTTGTGGAGGGGTTAAGAATGATATTCATAAACTTGATTCAGATAAAGATGGCATTGTTTGCGAAAGTTTGCCGTAAAATTGAATTATTTTTTAAAAAATAAATATATGAAAAACTTTTTTGAAGAGAATGAAAGGGCATTATACACTCCAGAATCAATATTCAACAGGTTTGATTTTGAAGGAGGAGAAATTCCAGGACATGCTCTAGAGAAATTTGTTAAAGCAATTTCTTTGTTGCCACATGATATTATAGATTATGCAATAAATTATTGCGCTTTTATTGGTGAGATAAGTGAAAATAGTAGTTATTGGGATTTCGATATTGGTTATTTAAAAGGTAAAAATGGAATTATAATTTTAAATTCCAATCTTTGGTCTAGAAAAGATATTTGTATAAATTTTTTAATTGCACATGAAATGGCTCACGCAATCAATAGAGATAAACATATTTTTGATAGTTGGGGTCCCGAGAAGAGAGCGGATAGATTGGCAATAAAATGGTTGTCTAAACACTATAAAAAAGAGGATTTATTAAAACAAGCAAGCTATTTAAAATTAAAAAATTGAATTATTTTTTAAAAGTGATAATATAAAATTAACAATTAAGTGTAAATATTGCCTAAACCTATAAATTTTATAGGCATGGCACAAAATCATAAGACATACCAAACCCGTCATTCGGGGGCATGTCTTATGTTATACAGGGAAACTTGTATAGGGGTCGCAAGATCCTCCCAGTGTGGCGGGTTTTGTGTTATAAATTTTAACTAAAAAGTTATGGATAAAAACAAAATTATAGTATTGATTTCAATACTATTTATCATCGCAACAATAGGGATCGGTTATCATTCAAAAAATAAAAATGTATCCACGCTCACAGAGATCGGAGCGTTTTCGCATTATAGTAATTGGAAAATTTATAATCCAGTTGGCGAGCAATTTTCAATTTCTTTTCCATCAGATGATGTAAAAATTGGTTCTATCTCAGAAATGGGTAATTCTGATAACGCATACAAAAATTATTATGTGGAATATAAAGATATTAATTATGGAGTGGCTAGATATGTTGGAAAATCAACTGAACTTTCTGATCCAGATATGATTTTAGCGCACAATCTTGATATATTGCTAAAAATTATGGAGCCAAATGGGCAATTAATTTCAAATGATTATACTTATTACCATTCATATAGAGCATTAGATATTTTAGTGAGACAATATGATTTATCTGATAAAGCAAAGGATATTTATACAAGAAGCAGATTTATTCTAGTTGGTAAAACATTTTATATGCTTGGAATAGAATATACAAACAATTATAACGATGAAGATTATCAGCATTTTATTAATTCATTTGAAATAAAAGCAGATTAAAACTATGGCAAATAATAATAAAGAAAAAATTCATCCGTTTACATGGGTCATTGCTGGCATAGCCATTATTTTTATAATAGGAGTTTTTGGCTATCAAAGTTATAATAATTTTCAACAGAAAAAAACTGAGCAGGAAAAAGAACGAACTCTTTTGCAAGAGCAACTCGAACATCAAACAGCAGAAGCAAAAGCGCAAAGTGCAACACTAGAAGGCCTTCAACAACAGGTAACTGATTTAAAAAATAGGCCACCGGAAGTCAAGACCGAAACTAAAACGATCGTTGTTAATGGTACAAATTACACGGATATAACCGCTGAGTGGCAGAATAGAGTAGCCCAAGTTGTTTGTTATTTTGGTAAAGCAGATCCAGTTAAGGGAGCAATTCCAGATATGAAGGGCGGTTCTGCGCTTTTAGCCAATATTGAGGGATATGGATTTGTAGCAATCACAAACAGGCACGTTATAAGTGATGATTATGGTAAAAGTGCAGACCAATGTATGGTAGGTTTTTATGGTGGTGGTTACAGGCTTGCTAGCACAAATAGTATAGGTGGTGATCCTTTCTTGGTGGACACTGAAAATAAAGACTCTGCTCTTATACAGCTTTCAGATAAATTCTTAACAGATAAAGGAGACACTAGTAGCAGGCTGTTTGATTCATTATCTAATGCAAATTTAAGAGTGTGCCCTAAATCAAAAGTTAGCCTTGGTGATCAAATAATAGTTTTAGGATACCCTGCTATTGGAACTGAAAATGGAATAACGGTGACTGAGGGAATAATTTCTGGGATAGATGAGAACTATTATGTTACATCAGCAAAAATTGACCATGGTAATTCGGGAGGCGCAGCTATTCTTATAAAATATGATTGTTATTTAGGAATACCAACATGGGTTAATCCGGGTGAATTTGAGTCATTGGGCAGAATATTAAAAATGAATTTTTAAACTGATCAATAACAAAAATGAAAATTAAAATATTCTATATTATTAGTACAATCTGTATGGTCGTTATTTTGATTATCGGATTTTTTGTTTATAGAAGTTTTGTGCCAAAACAAGCTATCGTACATCAAAAGTGCCCAGAATATTATGCGGAAGATGAGGTTGGTAAAGCAGAATATAAAAATGCAATGATTAGCTGGACTGAAGAATTTTTCGCAGCACACCCAGAAGCAACAGTTTCTGATTGGTCAATAGCAAAAGCTAAACTGTGGGCATATAATAATTGTGTAATAGCAATGCAGAGATTAAAAATGTCTGGTAAAGTAGAGGATCTTAAACCATATGAGTTAGTAGATATTGCTATGCAAAATGCATTGAGTAATGCAGTGGACACCTCTTTTTACGATGCTAATGAGTAGTATTGTAAATTCTATTATTTTTAATAGATAAAAATCTAAAAATCAAAAAGAATATACATGAGATTAACATATCATTACATAGAGCCAAAGACCCCCGAAGAGAAAAAAGAACAGGAACGAAAAATGACAGCAATTTATGAAATGTTATTTGGTGCAGTATTGGAAGAAAGAAAGTTTAAAGAGAAATTAAAAGATTTACCCAATGGTTTTTCTATTATGGATGGCAATAGCTATAACTGTTGTATTTGCGATATGTATGTTAAAAATGAAAAACTTTGGTACGATAAATGGGGCAAAAAATGTCTTGCTTGCCAAGATGCTGTGGATAAAAATGTAATACCTGCGAGTATTTGCAAAAACCATGGAGCTCGGTATACAGATTTTGAATTTGAAATATATTTTAAATTAGAAACACGTACAATCAAAAGGCTCATTAGTCAAAATGTTTTAAAAGTGCGAATTATACCAAAGAGCGGATTTAGAGTTTTTTTAATAGAAGAGAATATCGATGTATTGCCACCAAAAGACATATTAAAGTCAATTTCCATTCCCGTTGAAGGAGATAAAAACGCTATAACCACAATTCCTTGGTATGAGGGCAAGGATCCAAAAAAGATAATAGGGAAATACAAGATTTGGCCACATTTAACTGCACTACGGAATAAGCAATAAATATTTTAAATTAGAAATATGTTATCAGAAGAAGCTTTAAAAGAATTTCAAAAAATTTATAAAGAGGAGTATGGTGTTGATATAGATGAAACAACTGCTGAAGATTTAGGATACAATCTTTTAGTGCTTTTTAGTCATATTTATAAGCCAGTTAAAAAAGAGTGGGTAGAAAAGCTAGATGAGCAGGAAAAGGAGAAAAGTAAAAGGTTATAAAATTATTCATTAAGCCAAAACCAGAACTGATTTTTTAATTCTTGCTCAAGTTCATAAGTGTCTGCATGTGAAAAAGTGCCAAGATATGACTGGAGTGATTGTTCAAGAGAATGCCTGCTAATCATTCCATTTTTATAATCCTTAACACGTTTTTTTAATTTTCTAAAAATTCGGTTTCTAGTTTTAGTTCTAAGTGAACGATGGCAAGGCAACACAACGTAACCTAGAAAATCTATACCTTGATTAAATTTTCGAATGGATACTTTTTTAGGATGTAGTTCTAATACAAGTTCACGTGATAAAAAAGTGCTAATTGGAGTAATAAGATTTTCTAGATATGCTTTGTTATCAGCCACAATTACAAAGTCATCAGTATAGCGGACATAGTGTTTTATTCTTAAAGTATGCTTGATAAACTGGTCAAACTCATTAAGATAAATGTTGGCAAATAACTGAGAAGTTAAATTGCCTATTGGTAATCCTTTTTTGTAGAAAATATTAGAATATTTGGAGCTAAAGCTTCCAATTATTTCTTCTAAGAGGGACATTGTCTGAGCGTCTTTTATTCTCTTGCGTATAATACTCAGTAAAATGGAGTGGTCGACTGTATCAAAGAATTTTTTAACGTCACATTTAAGAGCAAAGCAGGGTTTATGATTATTTTGACTTATTTTTCTCATCATTGATTCTAATATATCTATTCCTTTATGCGAGCCCTTATCTATTCGGCAGGAAAGTGAGTTGGAAATAAAAGTTGGCTCAAGAATTTGGTTGAGTATGTTGAAAACAGCGTGGTGAAGCACACGATCACGAACTAATGCTTTATGAATGTTTCTTTGTTTTGGATCGTGGATAAAAAAAGAAGAATAAGGCCCATGTTTGTAAGTTCCATTTTTTAAGTCTTCATTAAGCAAAAATATGTTTTCTTCAAGATTCCATTCAAATTTTTGTACATCAAATTTACTTCGCTTGTCGCTCTTAAATTTATCCCACGCAGAAAAGAGATTTTCCAATGAAATAATATTATTAAAAATGTTTTTATAAACTTTCATATATGGATGAATTTGATATACCAATTTTTAAGAAGACCTATGAACTTTACAAAGAGTTTTATGGTTTGCGTAATTCCATTGCCAGACAAGACAGATATACAATTTGGCAAAGATGCGAGAATATTATTTTAGATATTCTTGAAAACGTCTTGTGGGCCAGTCAAATGTCTAAATTGGAGAAACTGCCCATACTGGAAAAAACCAGTTTGAAGTTGAATTTTCTGCGAGTCTTTTTTAGGCTTTGTAAGGAAATAAAAGTATTGGACACTAAAAAGTATATTCTATTTGAAGAGGACATAAATGAAATTGGCAGAATGCTTGGTGGCTGGATAAAATCAACTAAGGCTTGATAAATAAAACGCTCTCCTCAAAAAAGGAGAGCGTTTTAAATTGCAGAAAAAAATAGAAGTTCCGAGCGGACGAGACGCCCAAATTGTCATTGGAGCTATCATCCCAGTTGTTGTTGACATTGAGACCACTGTCGTCGAAGTTGCCGACGTAGACACGGTTGCCGTCCGAGTTAACGCTCTTTGCTTATTCTCATCCAAGTCACCGAAGATTGAGATTTACTTCCTATTGGAAATAGACCTATATTCTCTTTCTTTTGTATTTAATTATTGAGCAGATAATTTTACTTATCATCTCACTAAAGAATAAACAAGAAGTTCTATCTAATCTTTCTCACACGCTATCGTTATCCGTAAACAACGATACTCTGGTGAACCTCAAAGATTCGAGATGCCTGCGAGATGAAGCCGTAACCGCATCTGCACTAGCAAGCAATTTTATTTTACATGAAAATTGTAGAAAATAAAAGAGCCTCCTGCGAAAAAAATTTTCGCCGAAGGCTCAAGGTGTCAAAAGAGACAAGGAATCGAGGCATCAAGTGCTCAGATTACTTCCGAGCGGACGAGACGCCCAAACCGTCATCGGAGCCACCATCCCAGCCGCCGTCGTAGACATTGAGACCACTGACGCCGAAGCGGCCGACGCAGACACGGTAGCCGTCCGAGCGAACGCTGGACGTGCGAACGTAGATCTTCTCGAACAGCCGTTCGCCGGTGGCAAGGAAATGGCCGATGATGGTGTAGACCAGAACTTGGGCGGTCGGAACCTCGTCGTCCTCGCCGAGCAGTGCCTGTTGGTCCGCCCAGTTTTTCGAAGTGGAGTTGTCGATAGAGGTCTTGCGGACCAACTGCCAAGAAACCTCTCCACGTTCGCTGGCGAACGCCTCTTCGTTGTACCATTTCTGGTCGTAGAACAACCCTTTGCCCTGCACTTTCTCTCGGGCTCCTCGAATGGAGAGCGGGAACACGGCGACGAGCACGTGAGTGTCCTTGCACTGCTGGAGCGTGGTCTCGGAAAACGGAACCTCCGACAGGTTGGCGAGTTGCCGACGAGTCGGGTTGGCGCCGAAGTGCCTGATGGCCTCTTCGACACCAAAGAAGTTCTTGCCCATGATCTCACGGGCACGTTGCTGACTCGACGACGGCTCAAGGCCTCCGTTTCGTGCGTAGGTCGCCAAACGATTTGTGAACTCCACTTCGGAGTTGATGCGTTCGACTGCCACATCGGCTTCTTCGCCGAGGGCAACCATAAAATGTTGAAACGCACTGTGAGTCTTGCCGGTAGGAATTTCTGTCCACTTCATTGCACGAACCCTTTCACTGTTAGCCCTCTGATGTAATCTCAGGGCGACCTGTGTTTCGGACTTACGATTCCGAAGTGTTACGTCTGTCTCATAATGAGACGAGCGGTTTATCCCGTTTTGCGGAACAAAACGCTCATCTCATTGTTTTTGAACCATATTTTAAAGAACTATTTTAGTATATTTATTATACCAAAATACAATCTATATGTCAAGGGTTGAGTCCGTGAATTTCACCTATTATTGATATTTTATCAAATTTGTATTTTATTTTTTTCTTGAGAATGGCTCTCATGTCAGAATCCTTGTATAATCTTACATAATCTTATATAACCAAACCATATAGGCATAAAATTAGAAAAGTAGCCTTGATACCCCGCCACTTGAAAACATTATTTTAATTTGATATAGTAAAACAATATTCCGATGTAGCTCAATGGTAGAGCGTCTCGCTGTAAAATAATTGCAGCCTCCTTGGGAAACCAAGGATGGAAAAACGAGGTGAAATCGGGGAAACCCTTTTGGGCAATCCCGAGCCAAGCCCCGCTTAGCGGGGAAGGTGTAGAGACTATCCTTTTATAGGAGTAGATTCCGTTTAAACAGAATCGAAGCGCCCCGCCCCTTTTAATAATGGGGATGATATAGTCCACGCTTTATGGAAACATAGAGATAAGTGTAACGAGAGGGTTCCTGGTTCGAGTCCAGGCATCGGAGCAAAACGAGTTTAGTCTTCTTGAGGGTTAACTGAATAATCCTTCTTCAAAAAAGCAAATTTTTGCAGTTCTTCCATGCTTTCCTTAACTAAAGGGTAGATCCTGTAAAGTTCGGAAAGTATGTAACCTGCGGAGCATAGTGTTAAAAGCAGGGACAAAAGCCCTGTTTTTGCTTGTTTTTTTAGTCTTAGATTAACTGGTTATAAAAAAATCATGTGAATCATATATATATTTAAACTAACTTACACACTGTCTAGGTTCAGATACATGTGATACACTTGTTAAGTTTGTAATACGATAACGTTTTTGGTTGGTAGACCATAGATTTTTAGCCTTTGCGAGTATTCTGTTGGCGTAAGTTGACCGAGTGCTTCATGAGGCCGAAAGTT
>CAIWKF010000076.1 GCA_903913175.1 Candidatus Staskawiczbacteria bacterium | reverse complement strand
AACTTTCGGCCTCATGAAGCACTCGGTCAACTTACGCCAACAGAATACTCGCAAAGGCTAAAAATCTATGGTCTACCAACCAAAAACGTTATCGTATTACAAACTTAACAAGTGTATCACATGTATCTGAACCTAGACATACCACAAGCCAAAGGATTTATATCAAAATAAAAACCCCACCCACAGCCCAAATCAAGCACTTTTTCTTTATAAAACCTAGTTGCTTTTAACGGGGTGCTTAAAAAGTTTATTTTTATAAATTTTTTAATTTTTGAGCTTTTGGGGTTATTATAATTTTGCATTTTTTTATTTTATAATTGGTTATTAGTCAATCCATTTTTTATTTTTAGGATTTGCAGTCCACTTTATGGTATTTCTTAGTGATTCTTCAAATGTTTTTGGGTATTTAAAGCCTATTTTTTTAAGTTTTTCACCATTTAATGCATATCTTAGGTCGTGTCCTGGTCTTGATGAATGGAAATCAGTCATTTCATATTTTAACTCTTTGCCAATGGTTTTAGCAATAAATTTTGCTAAAAATAAATTATTTACTTCCTTTTCCCCTACAATATTAAATTCATCATAGCCTGTATATTTTTTTTCTGTTAAAAACAAAAGCGCACTGCAAACATTTCTGGCATGAATATAGTGTCTTTGACCAGCTGTGGTTTTACTTTTGTCTGCGTGTATTGTTACTTTTTTTCCAGCGAGAGTTTTTTTTATTACCATGGGAATAAATTTTTCAGGATGCTGTCTTTCTCCAAAAACATTCATAGTATAAGTATTTATAATTGGAACTTTATAGCAATTTTCAAATGCTACCCCAAGCGCCCATTGCCCAACTTTTGAAGCAGAATATGGGTTTGTTGGGTTGTGTCTATTGGTTTCTTTATAATAAACACCTTTTTTTGCAGGACCAAAACATTCGTCAGTATTAAAGTTTATAAATAGTTTTAAATTTTTTATTTGTCTAGCAAAATTTAAAATATTACAGGTTCCAACAACATTATCCATTACAAAAAGTAAAGGGTTTTCAATACTTCTATCAACATGAGAAGAAGCTGCCAAATGCCAAATATAGTCAACTTTTCCAATTACTTTTTTTGTATAATTATTAATCTCCGATTTTAAGTCCCACCAAACAAATTTGACTCTGCTTTTTTCTTTTTCCCAAATTTCTATGTCGCGCAATCTTTCTAAATTTCCAGACAAATCTAATCTATCTAAAATTACAATTTCCCAGTTAGTCTTTTTAAGTAACCCCTCAACTAAGTGTGAACCTATAAATCCTGCTCCACCAGTTATTAAAACTTTATTTTTTTGTTTCATAATTTTTTACTATGATTTAGCCAATGTAGCTACCCCTAAAAATGTTATGCACACTCCTATAAATTGCATAAAATTTATTTTTTCTTTTAAAAATATTATTGATAAGGTAATTACAAAAAAATAAAATAAACCACTGCCAATAATATATCCAATGCTTAAATTTATTTTAGATAAAGATAAAATCCAAAAAATAGCTGCAAAAGCAGATAAAAGCAAACCTAATAAAACAAATTTATTGGTTAGTATTTTAAAAAGCGTGATAAATAGAGTGTTTATTTCTAGACTAATATCTCCCAACTCTTTTAAACCAATTTTTAAAAGTATTTGTCCTCCTGCCCCTATGAAAGAACCTATAATTATTAAAATTATAATATTTAGCATTATTTTATTGTTCATATTAATTATTTTTTAAGTATTTACATTATAGTATTTATATGATTATTTTGCAAAAGATACACATATTAAGTTATCCACAGGGCAGGCTATTGATTGTATTTTTTGTAAAAGCTATAATAATAGTAATGGGAATAATGTTT
>CAIWKF010000075.1 GCA_903913175.1 Candidatus Staskawiczbacteria bacterium | reverse complement strand
ATAAGCGTCCACAATGGAACAAAAACAAAATGACACCTGTTGAATACAGATGTCATTTGTTGGCACTTTGTGCTTAAAGTCGGTTTTTTTTCCGTGTCCACTAAACGGGGTACACTTCATAAGAAGCTTTTTTTATGTTTTAAAATTAACTAGTTTTTTTCTTCAAGTTTGATTTTTAGATTTATTTCTTTATTATCACGCAAAATTTTGAGTTCTATTTCTGAGTTAATTTTACATTCTTGTAAAATATGAGATAAGGGGTTTTCCAAAGTAATTTTTTCTCCATTTAATGCTAAAAGAATGTCAAATTCTTTAATACCAGCTTTATCGGCCGATGAACCCTTTATTACAGGAGGTTCTCCTAATGATTCTCTAACAACTATTGCTCCATTTTCGCTAAGCAGTTTATTTGCTTTTGCCATTTCTTTAGAAAGTAAAACATATTTTATTCCTAAAAATGGTACAAGTATTTTACCAAATTTTTTAATTTCAACTAAATCTTTTTTGGCATAATTTATTGGAATAGCAAATCCAATGTTTTGAGCCCCCATAATTACTGCAGTATTAATTCCAATAACCTGCCCATCCATATTTACTAGTGGTCCACCAGAGTTTCCTGGGTTTATGGCAGCATCTGTTTGAATTAATCCTCTTAAATTTTGAGCTTGATTATCTATTCCGCCAAAAGCAGTAATATATCTTGATAAACCAGAAACAATGCCAGATGATAATGTGTCTGTAAATTCTCCTAAAGCATTTCCAACAGCAATTACTTCTTCGCCAATTTCAATAATATCTGAATCTGCCATTTCTAAATACGGAAGTTTGCATGCATCAATTTTTAAAATAGCAATATCTTTAATAGCATTTCTAGATAAAACTTTTGCTGGATATTTTTTTGTTGGTTCTAAAATTACAGTGTAATCAGCTGTAGTGTCAGCTACTACATGGTTTGAAGTAATTACATACCCATCTGCAGAAATAATAAAACCAGACCCTCCACCAATTTGAGTATTTTCAATTTCGTTTTTTTTACCTTTTTCAATTTTTGGCATTAAATATTCCTTGCCACCAAAAGGAAAAGAATAAAAGTCTTCTACCCTTGGCAAGTCTTTAGAAACAATAACAGTAATTACTGCTGGGCAAACTTTTTTTGCAATTTCTATAATAGGTGATTTTGACATAAATTTATTTTTAATTTTAATATTTTATAATTATATCAATATTATACTAAAAAATCACCATTGCCAAATGTAAATTTTTAAGTTATTATGATTTTATAGCTTTCTTGCCCTCGTAGTTCAATGGATAGAACAGTCCCGTCCTAAGGGATAGATGGGGGTCCGATTCCTCCCGAGGGCACAAACATAAAAATAGGCAATTTTGACCTATTTTTACGACTATAATTGATGTTTTCCCGACTATAATTGTGGATAAAAGCCCTTGACTTAAGCTCTTGAAAAAGCTACAATAGACTCATATAAATAATACCTTTAATTAGGTGTTTTTTATTAGATTTGTGGGATTATATAATAATTAAATATATGATTACAAACCAAACAAAAGTATTAGCTGTACCTAAAAAAACTAAAGTCAAAAAAATTTTGCCAGCAGTTGTTTTAGTAACAACATTTTATTATTCGTTGTATTTACTATCAATTGGTTTGGTGTTGGGATATTTAGCATCTAAAATTTATTGTAAAAAATTAGGCATTGATGAAGATAATGGTGATGAAAAAAAGATATTTATAGATATTGGCAGTAAATGGCAAATTCATGTTCACCATTGGATATTAGGAGCAATATTCCTAATATTAGCATGGGTAGTAGACTCTTTTTATTTGCCAATGATTGTAACAGGATTTATTTTGGGAGTTATGGCGCATGATATTTATGATTTTAACGATTGGCACCAAGTTATTTTAAGAAAAGAAGAAATATAAAATAATTTTTAGTAAATTTAAAAGCACGATAAATCGTGCTTTTAAATTATAAAAAAAATGGTAAGATAAGAATATGCTTGGAGGGTTAGTCTAATTGGTAAGGCAATGGTTTCGAAAACCATCGGGAGAAATCCCCTTACAGGTTCGAGTCCTGTACCCTCCGCCAAAATTGGAAAAACTAGTATAAAAAGTGGTATAATTAAAAAATAATAAAATAATTTTGTAAGTAACAAGTAATTTGTGACTTATAGATAAAAATATGAAAAAAATAAGCAAATATATTTTTTTAATAAGCATGGTTTCCGTAATAATGTTTGGATTTTCGTTTTCGGTTTATGCTGTAGCGCCATCTATTTCTTTAACTGTGAATAACGATGGTGATAGTGCACAGCTAAGCGTAAATGGAGACCCCAATGTAAGCGTTTTACTGTATTACTCTAAAACAGGATCTGGGGCACAAATAGTTTTTTTGGGAACTACTAACTCAAATGGTTATTTTTCTAATTCTGTTAGTACAGCATATTACAAAATTATTGCTAACAGTTCTATTTATGTGATAACAGGTGGAATAAATGGTGCAAGATCTAATACTATTAATTGGCCAAATATTCAAACCTCAACAACTTCAAATTTTAGTTTAAGTCAAACAGCCTTGCTTTTGAATATAGGGCAAACATCAACAATAACTGCTAGCGCAAGTTATTTGTATTTATTAAGTAATACAAATCCTGCGGTTGCCAATATTAATATAAACTCTAGTCAGATAACAGTTACAGCTAATACTTATGGATCAACAGTGGCAAATATTTGTGTTTTGGGTAGCAGTACAAATTGTTCTAGTATAACTATAACTGTACAAAACTCTGGAGCGTCGCAACTTAGTTTTAGCCAAAACAATTTTTCAATTGTTTTTGGACAAAGTATTTCTGTGACAGTATCTGGCTCATCTAGCTCTTATTTAATATCAAGTAACTCAAATATTGGCTCCATTCAAGCCAGCTTAAGCGGTTCAGTAATTACACTAAGAGCTAGTAATTCAAGCGGTTCTGCGTCAATAACAGTTTGTACAACCAATATGGCTAGTTGCGGAATAATTAATGTTAGTGCAACAACAGTTAATTCTTCTACTGTTACATTTAGTCAAACAAATCCTGTTGTGCAAATTGGTCAAAGTATAGCAATAACTATTTATGGAAACTCGGGTACTAATTTTTATGTATCTTCTAATTCAAACCCTAGTATTGTTCAGGCAAATATAAATAGTAATATTTTAACTCTTATAGGAAATACTACAGGATCATCAACAATTAGTGTTTGTGCTTATGCAGGAAGTTGCGCTTCTTTAATTGCCAATGTTGGGTCTTATACTAGCGGAGGCTCACTTTCTTTAAGTCAAAATGCAGTTTCTATTTTAGCCGGGCAAAGTACTAACATTACTATTTTAGGAGGCTCAATGCCTTATAATATTTCTGCCCCAAGCTTAAGTAATGTTTTTAATGGAAATATTAATGCAAATATATTAACAATTTACGGAGTTAATCCTGGTTATGCAACAGCAAATATTTGTTCTTCGGTTGGTTGTGTTACTTTGTCTGTAACAATTAATAGTACTAATTCATCGGGGAACGCTAGTCCAGTATTAAGCCAAAATAATATTTCATTAAGTATTGGTCAACAAACAACTATTTCAATTTCAGGATCTGGTAGTTATTATATTTCTGGTAATTCTAACTATAATATTGCCTCAGCACAAATTAATGGAAATAGTGTAATTGTCTCTGCTTTGAGTGTTGGTAATACAAACATTTCTATTTGCCAGCTACAAAGTCAGTGTAG
The DNA here is from genome assembly GCA_903913175.1 of Candidatus Staskawiczbacteria bacterium. GTDB lineage: Bacteria > Patescibacteriota > Minisyncoccia > Minisyncoccales > Staskawiczbacteraceae > XYB1-FULL-32-11. The sequence goes on along the minus strand of CAIWKF010000075.1, from coordinate 1,977 downwards.
TATTGTTTATATTTCTGTAAATTTAGTAAATCAAACTAATTCAACATTAGCTGTTTTGCCATTAACCCAATCAGTTGCTGTTGGTCAAATATCAGTATTTAATGCAACAACTCTTGGCATTATTAATCCAACATATGTTTTGGTAGATTCTTTTTCTGGTACCACTATTTTAAATTCTAATATTAATTCTTTGGGTTATTTTTCTTGGGTTCCTCAACAAAAAGATTTAGGAAATCACAATTTAACAGTTTATGCTACAGATTCATTGGGCCACAGTGCAAGCACTACAACTCAAATTAATGTAACCCAAGCTACAGTTTCTACTCCAGAGATTACGGGGTATACTTTTACAAGACTACTTGGCTTAAATGATCAAGGAGAAGATGTTTTACAATTACAAAAAATACTTGTTAAGCAGGGTTTTCTTTTAGCTACCCCAAATGGAAACTATGGGCCAGCAACAAAAGAAGCTGTTAAAAAGTTTCAAAAAAATAATGGCATAAACCCAATTGGTTTAGTTGGATTAGTTACCAAAAATGCCTTAAATAAAATTTCAACCTCTAGTTTGTCAGCAGGTGATTTAGCCAAACAACAACAAATTTTATTATTAATACAATCAATTCAACAATTACAGGCTCAGTTAAACGCAATGATAGCAACAGGGCAATAAGTAAAATATAAAAAAATCTAAGTAATTGCTTAGATTTTTTTTATAAAAAATTTGAAAATTATCACTTTTTATGGTATATTTTTTAATATGGGGGTGTAGTTCATTGGTAGAATAGAGGTCTCCAAAACCTTAGAGCAGGGTTCGATTCCTTGCACCCCCGCCATGAAAAAAAGTTTAAGAATTATATATAATATTTTGGGTTTATTCCTTTGTGGGGCTTTTTTGTTTTGGTGGGGTATTTATGTTCCAGCAAATTATTTTTCTGGAAAAAGCATAATTTATACAGCGCAAAAAGGAATTGGAGATGATGAAATTGCTTTAGAGCTTAAGAAAATGGATATAATTAATAGCAGTTATTTTTTTCGCTTTTATGTTGTGTTTTCTGGCAAGCATGCAAAATTACAAGCAGGAACTTATGAAATATCTTCAAAAATGAGTACTAAAAGTATTATAGATAAGTTTGTAAAAGGAGAAGTGGTAAAAAATAATATAACCATTATTGAAGGCTGGAATTTGAAAGACATAGAAAATTATTTAATTGCAAAAAATATTTGCACAAAAGAAAGTTTTTTTGAGGCAAAAAACAAAGACTATAGTAGTGAATTTACATTTTTGCAGGATAAACCAATCTCTGCAGATTTAGAAGGTTATATTTTTCCAGACACATATGAGGTTTTGATGGCTGATAGTTGTGAACAAGTAATTGAAAAAACTTTATCGAACTTTGGAAAAAAATTAGGAGAAAAAAATTATTTTGAAATTTTAAAACAAAAAAAATCTGTTTTTGATATTGTTATTTTAGCATCAATAATTGAAAAAGAGGTAATTAAAATTGAAGATAAAAAAATAGTATCTGGTATATTAAATAACCGCCTAGACATTAGTATGCCTCTTCAGGTTTGCTCAACTATAAATTATATTACAGGTAAAAATGATCCAGGAGTTTTTATTAAAGACACAAATATTGATTCCCCATATAACACTTATAAATATATTGGGTTGCCAAAAGCCCCAATTTCCAATCCAGGAATAGATTCTATAATGGCAGTTATTTACCCTACGGAAAATAATTATTTATATTTTTTATCAACTAAAGAGGGCACTACTATTTTTAGTAAAACCTTAGCAGAGCATAATACGGCTATTTTTAAATATTTAAAATAAAATATGTCTAGGTTCAGATACATGTGATACACTTGTTAAGTTTGTAATACGATAACGTTTTTGGTTGGTAGACCATAGATTTTTAGCCTTTGCGAGTATTCTGTTGGCGTAAGTTGACCGAGTGCTTCATGAGGCCGAAAGTT
>CAIWKF010000074.1 GCA_903913175.1 Candidatus Staskawiczbacteria bacterium | reverse complement strand
TACTTCAAAGAACGCTTATTCTGTTTTATCCAAAATTATCAAAAACCCTCAATAAGTACATAGCATTTGGCCCGGCGGGTGTAGTTCAACATCGACTCACCGCTGGGTATTGCAGACCGCTCAGAGTCCTATTTATTAGCTGCTGCCCTTTCTGTACGGCTGATTTCATCAAATTAAAAAATCTTTTATTGTTTTTGTTGGTTTACCAAGTTCGTTCCATGTTTGTTGTGCTTCAAAAGTTTCTACATTATTTATCATTACCTCCATTAGATTTGCAATATTTTTCATTTGAGGAGCAAAAAGCCCGATAAATTTAAGCATTCCCAATGGCATTGAGCTAACCGATAATTTTTCTTTTGCATAATTCTCAACAAATTTTCTTGCTGCTTCGTGTGTTGTCAAACTCTCAATACCTTGCACAGAATATTCTTTGTTCAATGATTTTTCCGTGTTAAACGAATTTGCAACTTGTTTTCCAAAATCTTCGCCTGAAATCCACCATGCTTTGTTTTCAGAACGACCAATCGTACTAATTTTATTTCCACGTTTCATTCCATTTAAAAAATTTTCCATAAAGTTTGATGGATAAAAAATTGTGTATGGTATATTGCAATTTTTCACTTTTGTAATGCATTCTTGTTTTGCTTTCATAACCCACCAATTGCCCTTATAATTGCGAGCCAGAAATGATGATAAATAAGCAACTTGCTTTATTTGTGATTGTTTTATTGCCCAAAGAATATTATCAATCCCGTGCATTTCGGGATTAAATTTATTTTCCTTGTCTGTGGGTCTGGTAGAAATATTTATGTAAACACATTCAGCATTTTTCAATGAATTTGCAATTGAATTTTTGTCTTCAATATCGCCTTTCACAAAATTAACCCCATTAGGAAAAATCTGTTTTGCTTTTTCAATATTTCTAACTAAGGCAGTAACATCAAAACCAGCATTTATCAATTCTTTTGTTACCGGAATACCTATCATTCCTGTTGCTCCAATTACTGTAATTTTTTTCATTTTTTCTAAATTTTTATTTACGCTAATACATAATTAAAAAATGCATACAAAAAAAATTGTGACTGCAAACCTTTTTTTCAACCTACTCTTTCCAGTCTTTTACTGCGTTTCTATAGTCCTTTGAAATGCCCCAATGCGAAGTCAAAATATATTCTACATTCGGAATGTTCGTTATTTTTGCAATTGATTTTGAAGCCATTTTGTGGTCAAGGTCAAAAAACTTTACTGAATTTCCAAGTTTGCCTTCTTGCAAACTCAACATATCTCCGACAAATAAATATTTATCGTTTACCTGAAAACACATTGAGCCGCTGGAATGACCTTCGGTAAGAATACAATTTATCTTATGCGACCCTATTTCAAAAGTTTGCTTATCGTCTAATAAAATATAGTCGTTACGGCTCATTTTATTGTTGACAAATGGTATTTTCTGTTTTTTACCATTAAGCATATTCACTTCTTCCTTTGCCATATACAATTTTGCATTCTTAAATAAAGGAAGTGCGGCAACGTGGTCCATATCCGAATGGGTTAGTAAAACGGCAATCACATCGTCAGCATTTATATTGAGCTCTTTCAAACCTTTTTTTACGTTTTCAATTCCTTTTCCGGCATCTATGGCAATGTAGCCAATGCTATCTTTAATAAGATACATATTGACAAAGTCATCTTTGATGACATATCCATTTTCTGAAACTTTCCCAGTTTCGGCAGGTCGCATTTTTGCTGTTTCGGATTTGAATTTCAGAACAAAACCGACAACAATTATTAATATTATTGCAGCGATTACCCCAATTACGATTAATGTGTTCATTTTTTTTAATTTAAATTAATAATGAACAAAATTAATTCGAGTATCAAGTCCAAAACGATAACTTAAGATAAGAAATCAGATGTGTCATTTTTTTATAATACGATTTCTAATTCTGCTTAATGAAACGGGTGTTACTCCTATAAATGATGCAATTTGATGCTGTGGTATTCGTTGAAGCAAATCAGGTCTGTCATTTAAGAGAGTAAGGTATCTTTCTTCTGGACTGTTTAAAAGATAAGAAATAAACAAATCGTGCAACAATACAAATCGTTGTTCAATGGCTTTTCTTATAAACTCGTTCATTTTCGGAAAAATGTCATAAAGCTTCTCTTGTGCTTCGTGAGTAAGAACCAAAACTTCGCATTCTTCTAATGTTTCAATAGCAACTTTACTTGTTTTTCGTGACAGGAAACTGTCATAAGAACCTGCGAACATATTTTCTGTAAAAAAGTAAGTTGAAAGTTCTTCTCCGTCTTTTTCGCAATAAAGTCTTATGCAACCTTTTATAATGTAAAATACTTCGTTTGATACTTTTCCAATGTCTAAAAGAATAGATTTTTTCTTGAACTTTTTGAATTCAAAATAAGGCATAATTATTTCTAATTCACTGTCGTTAAAGTCAGTGAATTGTCTAAAATGTTTTATTTTTTCTGTTTCGTTCATTTATTGCTGTCTGTTTTTTTAGGGTTGC
>CAIWKF010000073.1 GCA_903913175.1 Candidatus Staskawiczbacteria bacterium | reverse complement strand
ATGTTTTTTGTTGGAAATTTTGGTGGGCTCTGGGGTTAAAGATAAGCTAAAAATGTTGCATTCACGCAAAGAAGCTATCGCGGCTAAAATGCAAAAATTAGAGGCAATCGAAAGAGTGGCTGCAAGAAAACGTGAGCTACAAAAGAAGATTTTAGTTGGTGATTATTTTTTAGAACAGGCAAGCAAAAATGGCACGATGAGTGAGCTAAAAATTGTTATGTTAGGGCACCTAAAGCGTACCGGCGATCGAAAGTTATTTGAGGGCGAATAAACACATGCTGGCAAAAATCTAAGATTTATCGCTATATTTTGTTTTCTAACAAACTGCCAAGATTTAGGGAATAAATGCCAAATGCTTTGTTGCCCAGCGAAAATGGCAATTTAATTTGGGCCTTAATGGCTTCAATTACGCAAAAAAAGGCACGCCAAGCCCCCGGGGGCTACTACCCCTAGGACCCGCTCGGCAAACGAGCCAAAAACCCATTTAAATGGGTTTTTTTAAACCTGCTTGGTTTGAGGCAAGTTTCGGTTGCAAAATTATTTCAAAACCATTCAGTTGTTAGTTTTGTTTCTAATTTTGTAGTTATTGAATTTTCTGGTTCGCTAAGTTTTTGCGGCCAGAGCATGGTTATAAAATATTCTTTACGCTGCTGCAAAAGCTTTTTTACAGCGTGAAGTTTGGTAAGGGTTGGAGAACTTGTAAGTTATAAAAATAAAACATTTGATGCTTTGTTTACCAGAATAGGGGCCGCTCCTCTGCGATTTATCGCTGTATTTTGTTTACTAACAAACCAGCAAGATTTAGGAAATAAATGCCAAATGCTTTGTTGCCCAGCGAAAATGGTAATTTAAATTGAGCTTTAATGGCTTTAATTGCTCAAAAAAGGCACATCAAGCCCGCAGGGGCTATTACCCCACACACACCTCGGCAAAACGAGCCAAAAAACCCATTTAAATGGGTTTTTCAAACCCGCTGGGTTTAAGGCAAATTCTGGCATACCTTCAGAGCAAAAATTTTATGACGAAAAGGTTGCAAGTTCCTCCCCTGATAAAGATTTTAGTTATTTTTATAATTCAAACTCTTTTGTTTTATTTTCCAGCTCTTGAATTTTATGATGTCGCTCTTGAGAATGTAAAATTTGCTTTAGTTGTTTTGGCCATAACACAGTATCGAAATAATCTTTGGCAAACTCTTCAGCTTTTTTTCTTCTAGATTTTTGATAAATTCTATCTGGAATTCCATCAGGGCGTACTTCTTGGTTAAAATTTAATAATTCTTCTTCCGACAAAGAATCTAGCCATTCTTGCAATGCAAGTTCCCTGGCTCTAATTTTGATTTGTGTTATTTTCTGCTGCTTTTTTTCCTGAGATAATAAATATTCCTGTATCGCCTCTTCTTGGGGGGTTAAAACTTTTTCAGGAGTCCTGCTGGAATAAGGTTGGCCTTTTTTTAGAAGCGAAGTTAAAACTACAGCTGGTGAGTTTTTGAAAGCGCCCGCGATCTCGTTATGTTTTAAATCAAACGCAAAAGCATTGATCGAATTTTGGATAATTTCCGCAGACAAAGATAATTCTGGATTTTTTTTATGCTCCCTATAAATTTGAATTATATGTGATTCATCAAACCCAATATCGCTTAATGGAGAAAAGTCTATTTTTTCAAATTCTTCCGGTATGTTAGTAGTAGTATTTATATAACTACTAACTACGTTGTCTTTGTATACCGTTTTGTATACCGTTTTGTATACCGTTTCGTTATCGCTATATTCTGGTAATAAGTATTTTTTTTATATTCAAGCATATAAAGTTTAGTAGATTCTGTTATTTTAAAACATGCAAAACCACCTCTGCCGTTTTTATTTTTTATTGATTTTCTCAGGCAATCTTTCTTTAATCTGTTTATTGCCTGTTTTATATTTGTATATTTTTCATT
>CAIWKF010000072.1 GCA_903913175.1 Candidatus Staskawiczbacteria bacterium | reverse complement strand
GGCCCAAGAACGCATAAAAATTGAAGACCTCAAAAATTATATAATTAATAAAATTAACAACTAAAATTTTATTTTTGCTAAAAATTAATTTTTTATCATTTATAAAAAATTAGAATAAAACATGTTAGATTTCGCTAAACTTAAAAAATATTTATTATTTGTATTAATCGGGTGCTTAGTAATATCTTCTATTGTTGCGGTAGTAACTGTATTAGTGGGAGAATTTAATGAAATAACAGCTAAAACATTTTATACATTATTAACAGCTTTTGCTCATGCCTTAGTCGGACTATTATTTATTTGGGATGAAGAAAGAGCAAAAAAATACAATCCTTTGTCATTTCTGGTAAATACATTATTTTTTATTGTGGTAATCAGTTTTATTACTAGCGTTTTTGGAATTTGGGATATTATCTCACACGAAACAGTCTCTAAAATGTTTATTACATACGCAATAGCAATTTTTGCAGCCTTGCATTCCGATATTTTATCAAAAGCTACTGGCAAAGAAAATCTTATTGATAACATTGTTTATGCAAATTATATTTTTATAGCATTAGTATTTTTAATGCTTCAACCTATTGTTCATATGCACAACCCAGAATTAGTGCTTGGTCAGTTTTACTATAGAGTTTTAGCTGCCTGCGCTATAATTGATGGCACCCTTAGTGTTTTGACAATAATTTTCCACAAGCTATATATGCACAAACATCCTGAACTAAGAGGCACAAATCCGGAAAAAACCGTAAGCGGATGGACAATATTCTTTATAATAATATTTTCTTTCTGGTTTATACCGTTTTTATTTAGCTTAATAATTAGTGCCTTTGCTAGAAGATTTTAAAATTAATGCTTCATAAATATAATATGTTAGAAAATTCAATCGTAATTCCAAGCGAAAGAATTATCAGTAAAATTTATATCATCCGCAATAGAAAAGTTATGTTAGACCGCGATTTAGCTGAACTTTATGGTGTTAAGACAAAAGATTTGAATGCGGCAGTAAAAAGAAATTTTAAAAGATTTCCCGAGGATTTTATGTTCAAATTGAGCAAAGACGAGTTCAAAAACTTGAGGTTGCAAATTTCAACCTCAAGTTGGGGAGGCATGCGATACGAACCATATGCTTTTACAGAAGGCGGAGTGGCAATGCTTTCTGGAGTTCTCAATAGTAGCAGGGCAATAAATGTAAACATTCAAATTATCAGAACCTTTATAAAAATAAGAGAACTTTTATCTACCAATGATGCTTTGCAAAGAAAAATAATGGAGCTTGAGAAAAAATACGGAAGTCACGATGAAAAAATTAAGAAAATTTTCACAACGCTCAATCTTTTACTTTTAGACGAAAAAGAAGAAAAATCTGAACCAAAAAACAAAATCGGCTTTAAATAAATTAAATTGTTATCAAAACAAAAATGAAAAAATATGGGAAAATATAAAAAGACAAAATTAAAGAATGGGCTAAGGGTTTTGACAGTGCCAATGAAAAATGCAAATTCTGTGACAGTGCTTATTTTGGTGGGGACTGGGGCCAAGTATGAAACAAAACAGCAAAATGGGATTTCACATTTTTTAGAGCATATGTTTTTTAAAGGTACTAAAAAAAGACCAAACACTTTAATAATTTCTGAAACTTTAGACAGAATTGGTGGAGAATATAATGCTTTTACCTCTAAAGAAATTACAGGTTTTTGGGCTAAGGTAGACAAAAAAAATACTGATGTGGCGCTGGACTGGATTTCTGATATGTTTTTAAATTCCAAATTTGATGAAACAGAGCTTAACAGGGAAAAAGGAGTTATTGTAGAAGAATTAAATATGTATTTAGACACTCCTACTGCTTATGTGGGTGAGCTTTTTGAAGACTTACTTTATGGCGACCAACCAGCAGGCTGGAGAATTGTAGGCACTAAAGAAAACATTTTAAACTTTAATAGAGAACAAATGATGGATTATTTTAAAAATCACTATTCTAGCCAAAACACAGTTGTATGCGTTGCTGGAGCTGTAAATTCAAAACAAATTGAGCAAAAAATTAGCAAATATTTTAATAAAGCAAAATCAACAAATTTGCCAGAAAAAGTTTTGACTAAAGAAGCTCAAACTAAGCCACAAGTTTTAATTCATTATAAGAAAACCGATCAAACCCATTTTTGTTTAGGAGTTAGAACTTATAATATATATGATCCGCGTAGGTATGCCTTAAGTTTGCTAGTTATAATTTTAGGTGGAAATATGAGTTCTCGTTTATTTATTTCTGTTAGAGAAAGAAATGGTTTAGGTTATTATATACATACTTCAAATGACATAACCACAGATACTGGTTATTTGGTAACACAAACAGGTATTAAAAATGATAGTTTAGAAAAAGCTATTGGTTTGGTTTTAGCTGAATATAAAGATTTAAAAAATAATAAAATAAACATTAAAGAGCTTAAAAAAGCTAAAGATTATTTGCGAGGCACAACAAGTTTGTCTTTAGATGGCACAGATACACAAGCCTCTTATTATGCCAGTCAAGAAGTAATGAATCAAAAACTTTTAACTCCAGAAGAAAAGCTAAAGTTAATTGACAAAGTAACAATAAATGATATAAAGAAATTAGCAGAAGAAATTTTTGTTAACGAAAAATTAAACTTAGCTGTAATTGGTCCAATTGAGGCCACAGAAAAAGAAAAACTGGAAAAATTACTTGTTATTAGTTAGCACAAAAGCTCAAAAAACAATTTTTTTGCTTAAAAATAAATTTTAGTCGGCACCGGTGTCAAAATTTTCCTGCTAAAATTTTGCACCTCATTCTCAGCAGTTTCGCCCCGATGCGTCGGGGACCATGCCAAAACTGCCTCCGAAGGTGCCTTTAAAACTTATTTTTATTTCTTTTTTATTATTTAATTATTTTATAATATGACACAAACTTTTGAAATTTCTTGGAAAACCATAATTAAAATGTTAGTTGTTGGTTTTGCTTTATATGTTTTATACCTAGCTAAAGACATAGTTATTTGGTTTTTGTTTGCCTTAATTATATCTTTACTGGTAGACCCAGTTGTTAATTTTTTAAGAAAATTTAAAATACCAAAAATTATTGCAGTTATTCTTGTTTATGCTTCTATTTTTGCAGTACTTGGCCTGATTGTTTATTTAACTTACCCGCTTTTTGTTTTTGAAATTAAGCATTTTTCTGAAAATATTCCAGAATATTTTAATAAAATAAACCCAATATTAAATATTGTTGGTGTTGAAGTAGCTCAAAGCTTTGATGAATTTTCTAAATCTATATTAGCAACTCTGGGCGACAATTCTAAAAATATTTTAAAAGTTGTGTCAGCTTTTTTTGGCGGAGTGGCTTCAACTGCAGTTATATTTACTTTGGCATTTTTTATTTCTTTAGAAAACAAGGGATTAGAAAGGGTTTTAGTTTTATTTGCCCCTAAAAAATATGAAGAGAATATTATTACTTTATTTGAAAAAGCTCAAAATAAGGTTGCAGGATGGTTTGGTGCTAGAGTCTTGGCCTGCATATATGTTGGCGTTTTTTCTTATGCAGTATTTTTTATATTGGGAGTTAAATATGCTTTTACGCTTGCATTAATTGCTGGTCTTTTAAATTTTGTGCCTTATGTGGGGCCTTTAGTAACTTACTTTTTAGCCACTGGTTTTGCTTTTATTGCAGGAGATTGGATTTTAGCAGTTTATGTTTTTGTGGGGCTAATGATTGTGCAGGAAACAGAAAATAAAATTTTATCTCCGCTTTTAATGAAAAAATTTATGGATTTACCTGCAGTTTTAATTTTAATGTCACTTTTAGTTGGAGCTACAATGTTTGGATTTTTAGGCACAGTTTTTGCAGTCCCTGTATTTGGAATAATTTATGAATTCTTAAAAGAATTTTTAGAAAGCAAGCGGGAAGAAGTAGAACCAGTATAATTTGAAATTTGAAATAAAAAAATCAGTAAATTTATTTACTGATTTTTTTGTGATTTTATTTTTTTAAAATTAAAATGGCAATTATTACTGCTAAAATTTGAGTGGACATTCTTATAAAATTTGATATTTTTTTGTCCCGTAAAAAGTGGATTATTTCTCTGTGAAATTTATCATGTATTTTTAAAATTTTGCCCTGAGTCACGCCGAAGGGTTTATTTGGCATAATGGCACTTAAAACCGTTAAGCTATCTGGCACAATAGCAAATAAAGCACAAATAAAATAAAGCAAATTTTTATCTGTAAAAATAAAAATAAGTAAAATACCAATAAAAACATCAAAAACTAAATACAAAAATTCTGGTAAAATTTTTATTAGTAAAATACCGCGGGCGCTACTTTTTAGTAATAGTTTTTTGATATTTTTTAAATTATCTATTGGATATTCTATGTGTGGGAATATATCTAAAAAATAGTGACTCAAAAAAGCTACTAAAATTGCCAAATATGGGTTTTTAGTTAAAGAAGCAACTGCCACTCCAAAAAGCATATGCACTAGTAAAATCATTGAAATTTAGCTTAATTTACTATAGAATTACTTAATCTAATCATTAAATCATTATACTATTTATATGGAAAATAAAAAGTTTTATATTACTACAAGCATTCCTTATACAAATGCAGCGCCACATATTGGCCACGCTTTTGAATTAATTCAAGCAGATGTTTTGGCAAGGTACCACAGAAGTTTAAATGAAGACACTTTTTTCTTAACTGGTACAGATGAGCATGGCTTAAAAACATTAAGAGCTGCTGAGGCCGAAGGCAAAACCGCTGAAGAATTTGCTAGTGAAACATCGGGCAAATTTAAAGAATTAGCAAAAATTTTAAACACATCAAATGATGATTTTATTAGAACTACAGACGAGCAAAGACACAAGCCTGCAATTTATAAACTTTGGGAAAAATATAAAGAAAGTGGTGATATATATAAGAAAAAATATAAAGGCTATTATTGCCCTGGCTGTGAGGCTTTTAAAACTGAAAAAGAAATAATTGATGAAAAATGTATTATCCACCAAAAAGTTGTTGAAATAATTGAAGAAGAAAATTATTTTTTTAAATTATCAAAATATCTTCCTGAAATAAAAAAGGCAATTGAAGATAATAAATTGAAAATTATTCCAGAATCAAAGAAAAACGAAACACTGGGTATGATAGAAAAAGGCATGGAAGATATTAGTTTCTCTAGGATGAAAGATAAATATTGGGGCTGGCCAGTTCCAGAAGATCCTACTCAAAATTTATATGTTTGGGTAGATGCTTTGCCTAACTATATTTCTGCTATTGGATATGCAAATGAAACCGAGCAATTTAAAAAATACTGGCCGGTTGATGTTCATTGCATTGGTAAAGACATAATGAAATTTCATACCATATTATGGCCGGCAATGCTTTTATCAGCTGGGCTTGAATTACCAAAATCAGTTTTTGTACATGGGTTTATAAATGTTGGCGGCCAAAAAATGTCAAAGTCTTTGGGTAATGTTATTAATCCAACCGAGCTTGTTGAGAAATATGGCACAGATGCTGTAAGATATTATTTGCTTCGAGAAATTCCAGCCATGGATGATGGTGATTTTACCATTGAGAAATTTGAACAAAGATATAATGCAGATTTGGCCGGAGGAATTGGAAACTTGGTGGCTAGAACCGTGACAATGGCAGGCAAGTTACAAGTTGAAAGTTTATCAAGTTATAAAGTTTATAAAGTCACTAACGAAAAATTAGGCGATGAGATCGAAAAAACCAAAAATACTTGCAATAAAGCTTTGAGCGAGTTTAAATTTAATGAAGCCTTAATTGTAATTTGGGAACTAATTTCTGTGTGTGATAAATATATAAATGAAACCCAACCTTGGAGCGCTAAAACCCCAGCAGAAGTAGAAAAAGCTAAAGAAGTTTTAATAGATTTGCTTTTTACTATAAGCCAAATCGCAGATTTGCTAATTATATTTTTACCTCAAACCTCCCAAAAAATTAAAGAGATTCTAAAGTCCGGAAAATCTGAAATTCTTTTCCCTAGATTAATAAAATAAGCAAATTTGACACGGTTTTTAGTTAGCGTATAATGAGATTATAGATAATTTTTTAAAAATATATAATAAAAACATATGAATGAAGATTATAAGGAGCTAATTGAATATTTAGACCAAAAATTTGGTAAAGTTGATACTGACTTTAAAGAATTAAAAGATAATTTTAATTTACTCCAAACTTCAGTTGATGCTTATGCTGTAAAAGCTGATACATATTTTCAAGAAATGACTATGTTATCAGGGAAAGTTAATCGTCATGATAAGTGGCTTTTTCAAATTGCAGAAAAACTTGGTATTAAATTAGAATATTAAATTTTATAAATAGTTTCAAAAAATTCAAGAGATTCTAAAGTCCGGCAAATCCGAAATTTTATTTCCAAGAAGCGAAAAGTAAATTTTATTTATTATAAACAAAAAAACCGCTAAAGCGGTTTTTTTGAGTAAATGAGATTTTAACTATGCTTTTAGTTTAAGGCTCATGCGGTGTTCTTTTGGGTCAATAAGCAAAACTTCAAATTCATATGTTTCACCAGTTTTTAATTTTTCTTCCATTTCTTTTTGGGAAGTAAATTCTGAAACATGGCAAAGGCCTCTAATTTTTGGCATTACTTCTACAAATGCTCCAAAAGCACTTACTTTAGAAACCTTGGCTTTTAGGTTGTCTCCTTTTTTAAATTTCTTTTCAACCTCGTCCCATGGGTTTTCTTTTAAGATTTTAATAGAAAGAAAAACCTGGTTATTATTAATGCCAATAATTTTAGCTTTAATAATTTGACCAATTTCTACTACTTCAGCAGGATTTTCAACCAACTGCCAGTCAAGTTCTGAAATATGAATTAAGCCTTCAATTTCTGATTTATCTTTTATGGCAACATCAGTGTCATTAGTGGCTAAAGGAAATTTAATAAATGCTCCAAAGTTGGCAATTCCTGTAATTTGACCCTCAATAATGTCTCCTTTGGCATAGTTTTTTAAATTTTCTTTAGTTTGCTCTTCGGCTTTAGCTTTTTCAGACAAAATTAGTTTATTTTCTTCAGCTAATAAGTCTAGAATTTTAACTTCTAGAGTTTTACCAATAAATTTTTGTAATTCTCTTAAGATTTTTGATTTGTCTGCGTCTGCCACCCTTGGATAATGTTCTGGTGCTAATTGTGATACTGGTAAAAAGGCTGAAATTCCATCTAATGATGCCAATAAACCTCCCTTATTTACGCCCGTAACTTTTACTTTTACAATTTCTCCCGAATCTTTCATTTCTTTTAATTTATTCCAGCTTAATTCTTTAGAGGCTTCTTTTAGGGAAAGTTCTTTGTATCCTTCATCATTTTCCATTTCAACTATCTTGGCAAAAATTTTATCGCCAACTACCAATGATTTTATTGTTTCTTTTACTTCAAAATATTCTCTACCATAAATAATTCCTGTACCTAAAACTCCTAAATCAATATATAAAGCTGATCTTTCTCTAGCTACAACTATGCCCTCAACTGTAGAGCCAATAGAAATTGGCAAAGCCAAATCTTTATTTTTTTTATTAATAATAATCTCCATCAAATTTTAACGATTTTTAATAATAATTTCACAAAAAAAGCAATCGTTATTTTTCTTTTGTGATTTAATGTATATGTATAATATACACTAAATTCCTATTTTTGCAAGAGCTAAAAACTGTTTAAGCCATTGAAGCTAGTAATAGTTTGTGGTAAAATAATAAAATAAAAAGAATAAATAAAAAATTAGTATGGCTAAGACTACGAAGTTACGCTAAGTAGCGCTTATGTCACACATTTAGAAAACATATAGATGGCCAAGATATATTGGGCAGGGCAATCTTGTTTTGAAATTTTAGTTTCTAACTCTAGGGATCATGAGGCAAATATTGTTATAGATCCATTTAATGAAGAAACTGGATTAAAGGTGCCGAACCTAACAGCAGATATTTTGTTAGTTTCTAATAATCAACATACACAAAATAATGTCAAAACTGTAAAAGGTGAATATTTTTTAGTACAAGGGCCAGGAGAATATGAAGTCAAGGGAGTTTTTGTACAAGGCATTCCATCTTTTCACGATGCTCAAAATGGCAAAGAAAAAGGGCAAAATACAATTTATACTATAGAAGCAGAAGGCATGAGATTCTGTCATTTGGGAGATTTTAAACAAAAAGAATTAACCGATGAACAAATTGATAAAATTGGAACTGTAGATGTTTTAATGATTCCAGTTGGAGGAGAAAATACAATTTCTTCTGCTGAAGCTACAAAAATAACTTCACAAATTGAACCTAAAATTGTAATCCCAATGCATTATGAATTGCCAAAATTAAAAGATAAACTAGATTCAGTTGAAAAGTTTTTAAAAGCTATGGGTAAAAATAAAGATTCTATTATTGCACAGGATAGATTTTTAGCTAAAGAAAGTACCATGCCAAAAGATGGCATGGAAATAGTGGTACTTCAACCGTAGTCTTAAAAGCTCGGCAATAAACTTTTTTCCGGTAGTTGGTACCCCCTCCCGCCTCGGGCGGGTAGACTCAGACCTGCAAAAAGTTCATTACCTCGCTTTTTTCACGATGAACATTAAAGATTTTATTTTAAAGCTTCAAAATTTGCCTGAACAGAAAAAAAAGATTATAATTTGGTCTGTAGTTATTTTGCTTGGTATAATTATGGGAATTTTTTGGATAAAATTATCTGGCGAAAGATTAAATAAAATGGGGGAAAGTGCTAGTCAAATTAAATTACCAGAAATAAATTTACCAAAAATAGAAATTCCAAACATTCCAGCAGAAGTTATAATTGATGAAACTACAAATTGGCAGACTTATAAAAATAATAAATATGGCTTTGAAATTAAATATCCTCAAGGGTGGACTTTTAGGGAATATGATGAAGGTATTGCTTTTCGGCTTATGGAAAAACCAAATGATTTGCAAGGCGAATTTTTAAATATTGGGTATTATCAAAGAGGTTCTGACTATTGCAAAATTCCATTTGCAGATTATGTTAAAATTGCTGGTGCATCGGAAATACAAAATTACGAAAGCATAAATACTTTTGAAAAAATTATAACTGTTGGGGGAAATGAAATTTACAAAACAACATGGAATTATTCTGATTTTCAAGGAAACAAAAAAATTTCTTTACCAATTACTTATTTTGGTATTAATAATGAAAAGCTTTGTGGTGGAATTGGGGCTTATTTAAATGATGCAAATTATTTAGATAATTATAATAAAATACTTTCTACTTTTAAATTTACAAAATAAATAATAAATAAATATAAAGATGGCTAAGGCTACGAGTTTAAATGAGTAGCACTTATGTCATACATCAAGAAATAAATAGATGACCAAAGAAAATGAAGAAAAATTAGTAGCAATTGGGCATGTAAATGACAGAGAAATGGTTGAGGAAATGAAAGAATCGTATATAAATTATGCGATGTCTGTTATTGTAGCTCGTGCTTTGCCAGATGTTAGAGATGGTTTTAAACCAGTTCATAGAAAAATTTTATTTGCCATGAATGAGCTTGGGCTTGGAGCTGGTGCAAAATTTAGAAAATCAGCTGCTGTTACAGGAGATGTTTTAGCAAAATATCATCCACATGGAGATACTGCAGTTTATGAGTCTATGGTAAGAATGTCTCAAGATTTTAACATGCGCTATCCTTTAATTAATGGTCAAGGAAACTGGGGTTCTATTGACGGTGATGGAGCAGCTGCCATGAGGTATACAGAGTGCAAACTTACAAAAATTGGTGAGCTTATGCTTACTGATATTGAAAAAGATACAGTAAATTTTATTGATAACTATGACGGAACCAGACAAGAGCCAATTGTTTTACCAAGTCCCTTGCCACAACTTTTATTGAATGGATCTTTAGGTATTGCGGTTGGTATGGCTACAAATATTCCTCCGCACAATTTATCAGAAGTAATTGACGCCACTGTTCATTTATTAGACCATCCAAAAGCAGAAACCGCAGATTTATTTGAATTTATACAAGGGCCAGATTTTCCAACTGGTGGAATAATTTATGACAGAAAGGAAATTATTTCTGCTTATTCACAAGGAAAGGGCGCTATTGTTATTCAGGGGAAAGCCGAGGTCGTAGAAAAAAAAGATGGCTCAGAGCAAATATTAATTACAGAAATTCCTTATCAAGTTTTAAAATCAACATTAGTTGAACAAATGGCAGATTTAATTACTGATAAAAAGATAGATGGTATAAAAGATATTAGAGATTTATCTGACAGATCGGGAATGAGCATTATTATTGATATTAAAAAAGGGTTTCAACCACAAAGAATTTTAAATAGACTATATAAGTTTACCAGTTTACAAAAAACCTTTCACTTAAATTTATTGGCCTTAGTAGATGGAATTCAACCAGAAATTTTGTCAATTTGTGATGTTTTAAAGTATTTTATTGAACATAGAAATCAAGTTGTAACCAGAAGAGCTAAATATGAATTAGAAAAGGCTAAGGAAAGAGCACATATTTTAGAAGGATTAGTAATTGCTTTAAAAAATATTGATGCTGTAATTGCAGTAATAAAAAAATCTAAAGACAGAGAAGAAGCTAAAGCAAATTTAATTTCAAAATTTAAATTAACTGAAAGGCAGGCGGTTGCTATTTTAGAAATGAGGCTTCAAACTTTGGCTGGGCTTGAAAGGAAAAAAATTGAAGATGAGCTAAAAGAGCTTTTAGAACTTATTAAAGAACTTATTGCTATTTTAAAAAATCCAGAAAAAATAAAGGATATTATTAAAAGAGAACTACTGGAGTTAAAAGAAAAATACGGAGATAAAAGAAGAACCAGGGTTGTAAAAGGAAAATTAGGTGAAATTTCAGAAATTGATTTAGTTGTGCAGGAAGAAACTATTGTGACCCTAACAACAGGAGGATATATTAAAAGAATTAATCCTGCAACTTATAAAATTCAAAAACGAGGAGGCAAAGGAATTATGGGAATGAAAACCATGCAAGAAGATATTGTAGAACACTTTTTAAGTGCAATGACCCATGACAATTTGCTATTTTTTACTGACACTGGGAAAATTTTTCAAACACAAGTTTATGAAATTCCAGAAGGTACTAGAGTTGCAAGAGGTAGAGGGTTAGCTAATTTTTTAGAACTTTCTACTGAAGAAAAAGTTTTATCTATGCTTCCTGTTTCTGCTGTTACAGCTGGTAAAAACATTACACCAATACAAACTGAGCCACAGTTTAAATATTTAGTAATGGTTACTAAAGATGGAACTATTAAAAAAACCAGTTTTGAGGAATTTGGAAATGTTAGGAAGTCTGGAATTATTGCTATTAAACTAGATAAAGGTGATTTATTGAGAAAAGTTGTTAAAACCACAGGCAATGATGATTTAATTTTGGTAACTAAAAATGGAATTTCTGTAAGGTTTAAGGAAGATGACATTAGGGCAACCGGCAGAGGATCAATGGGGGTGCGTGGAATTAAATTAAAAGCAGGAGATGAAATTATTGGAATGGATGTAATTTCTAAAGCCAATGATATTGAGGTTGATGGCAAAAAATTAAAACAATATTTATTAATTGTTATGGAAAATGGATATGGCAAAAGAACTGAAGTTTCTCAGTACCGCATTCAGTCTCGTGGAGGAAGTGGTATTAAAACTGCTAAAATAACCAGCAAAACTGGACACATTATGATGTCTTGCATTTTGTTTGGTAATTTAGAAGAAGAAGACTTAATTGTTATTTCTCAAAAAGGACAAGTAATTAGAACTGGTGTAAAAACAGTTTCGCTTTTAGGTAGAGACACTCAAGGCGTAAGAATTATGAAAATGGATGAAGGCGATAAAGTGGCCTCGGGGGTGTGTCTTAAGGACTAGTTAGTTATCCACAGCTTGATTTTTTAAATGTGTGGTATAATAAAATTGTATGAAAAAAGAATTTATATTTTTATTAGCTTTAATTGTATTGTTCACTTTTGGCGTGACAGTTTTTGTGCAAGCTCAGATTGTGCTTACAAATCCATTGCAGGGAATAAATAATTTTGAGCAACTTTTTACTAAAATTTCTGAAGGAATTGCTTTATTGGTTGGGTCTTTATCTGCTATAATGTTAATTGTGGCGGGCGGAATGTTTTTACTTTCTGCAGGAAATCCAACTCAAGTTGGCAATGCTAAAAAAGCCTTAACTTATGCTATAATTGGTATAGTGGTTTCACTTCTTGCAGGATCATTAATTCTTATAATCAAAGAAATTATTGGTGTAAATACTAGTGGGGGGGGTGATTTCTAATCATAAAAAAAGATATATTATAAAATATAATAAAAGGTCGAACTTAAATTTTAATTTTAAATCTTAAAAAATATGAAAACACAAAAAATTATATTAAGCATGCTTCTTTTGGGTGTAGTGCTGGTTCCTTTTACTGCTTTTGCTCTTAATCAACCAGGGCCGATAGATAGTATGGAGGATTTATTTGGAAAAATTAAAACAGCGGTTTGGAGTATTTTTGCTATTGTGGTATTTGTTGCTTTTGCTGTTGCTGGTATTTTATTTTTAACTGCAGGCGGAGCCCCAGATAAAATTGCCACAGCCAGACAAATGGCCATTTATGGAGTTATTGGTATTATAGTTGGTATTTTAGCTTATTCAATTTTAGAAATTGTAACAAAATTAGTAACTTAATAGTAAGGATGGTTTCTATTTGTTTGGTGCTGTTTTAATTTAAAATAGCACCAAACAATAGGGTGTTGTTATGAAAAAGATAAATATTATTTTAAACCTATTTTTTTCAGTTGTATTGCTTTTTCCAGCAGTAATTTTTGCAGTTGGTGGTTATGCAAACCCAAGTACAGTAACCACTACTACAGCTTTAATTATAAATATAAGTAGCTATATTTGGATGATTTTTGCTTTTATTGCATTTGTGTGTTTTGTTTATGCAGGAGTTATGTTTTTAATGTCTGGCGGAGAGCCAAATAAAATTGGATTGGCAAAAAGTGCTGCTATATATGGGGTAGTTGGTATAGTGGTAGCAATTTTAGCTTATTCAATTTTGGGCATATTAACAAAAGCTTTATCTTAAAAAATATGAAAAAAACTTACTTTAAAAAAAGTTTATTATTTATTGCTTTGTTGTTGGTAGTTTTAATTTTTCCAAGTTTTACTAGTGCGCAAACCATTACAAGCATTTTTATAAATTTAGCTAAAATAGTTTCTTATGTCTCTGCTTTTATAGCAGTTTCTTTTTGGATTATTACTGGTATTTTATTTCTTACAGCTCAAGGTGATCCAAGTAAGCTAACTAAAGCTAAATTAGCCTTAGTTGGTGCCATAATTGGCACAGCTGTTGGTATTTTAGCAGTTGCTGCACCCGATATTATTGGAAGTGCTGTTTTGCTTGGAGTTTAGGTTTTTATTTATTTTTTGCTTAATAAATTTAATACATATATGCTCACAAACAAAAAAATTTTATTTTTATCATTGCTGGGAATTATTTTAATTTTTCCTATTTCTGCCCACGCCAAAATTATAGTAGATATGGTTACTAGCGTTGCCACAGTAATTACTACTGTTGCAGGCATAGTTACGGTTGTTTGCTGGGTTATTACAGGGCTTTTATTTTTAACAGCAGCTGGAGATCCAGGTAGAATTGGCTTAGCCAAAAAAATGGCATTTACCTCAATAATTGGGACAGCTTTGGTAATATTATCTGGTGTTGCAATGAATATGATAAACAGCGCTTTATTT
>CAIWKF010000071.1 GCA_903913175.1 Candidatus Staskawiczbacteria bacterium | reverse complement strand
TGTAAACTTAAAAGTAGAAATTATTTTATTGTATATATTGAAATAATGATTATCTTCTAAAACTACTTCTGAATATCTGCAAGACCCGTATTTAAAATATGTTTCAACTCTTATATATTCCGGGTGCCCTCCTACTATTAAGTCGCGTGAGGCTGGTACTTTCCACTCCACTTCATAGGCTTCTAAATTATTAATATCATTTTATCTAAATTCATATCTGTTTGGACTTGAGCGTATTTTGCTGGATCTATCGCTTTTGGAAAAAAATGATTATATGCAGACAAGACACCACCAATAATGACAATGGCTAAAATAATTACTGCTGAAATAAAATAAATTATTTTCTTGTTTTGCATAAATTTAATTTATAAATATTTATTTTATTGTTTAACCCACTTGCCATCAACTAAATTCTCAATGATTGTTTTTTCTAATCCATAAGACTCCCTGCGAAATTCCTGCGGTATATTATTTATGACTTTATATTTATTTATTTGATTCATGAGATTGCCAATTTTATTAGAAATAACAATTTCTCGGTCTTCTTGGCTAATTTCAAAAATCATATTACTCTGTGCTAAATCTGTTAGATCTTTACTTAAGATAAAAGCGTTCGTGTTAAAGTTATATAAATATATATCGTATGAAGACACTTCATACGCTCCTCCGCTTGATCCACTCCTTATCATCAAATCATTTTTACCATCAAAATTAATATCAGTAAGTGTTAAATCGGGATAATTATTAGATTCAGAACTGATCACTCTATTATAACCATGCCTATTAATGCTATAGTCTTTTAAACTTATGTTTTGTATAAGATTAGACGTTTTTGCATCTAATATATTCATATCTCTTTTAACTGGAGTACACCAGCCACTTAGTTTTTCTTCATTGCATTCCCCAACTGATATTACAAAAACATAGCCACCCTTATTTACTGTAAATGTTTTCCAACTGGCAGTTTCAGTGTTTGAATTTTGATTATTTACTATTTTTTCGGTATTTTGGTTTGGAATTTGGTTATTTTTTAATGCAAAATATTGAAAAGCAAAAACTCCGGCAAAAACAATAATTGCCACCGCAAGAATAATGGTAATACCAATTAATGTTGAAACTTTTCTATTTTGCATAGTTTACAAATTTAAAATCTGATTTTGTCCCGCAAAAAATTTTACGGGACATTTCAAACCTTAAATTATTTTTCGTCTTTCTTGTCTTCGCGTCGGTCATCTTTGTCTTGTCGTGGACGCTCTTTTACTTCCACAGCCATGCCAAGTGATTTAAGTTCAGCTACAAGCAAGTTAAAAGATGCTGGAATATTTGGATTTCTTATTGGCTCACCTTTTAAGATTGATTCATAAGTTGTGGCTCTACCAATAACATCGTCAGACTTAATGGTAAGCATTTCTTGCAAAGTATGAGCTGCTCCATAGCCTTCCAAAGCCCAAACTTCCATTTCTCCAAAACGCTGTCCTCCAAACTGAGCTTTTCCTCCTAAAGGTTGCTGAGTAATAAGTGAGTAAGGCCCAATGCTTCGGGCATGCACTTTGTCGTCCACCATATGGATAAGCTTCATGACATACATATACCCCACAGTAATTGGTTGTGGAAATGGCAAACCAGTTCTACCATCATACAAAGTTGTTTGACCAGATTCTGGTAAACCTGCTTCTTTTAATTCTTTTTTAATATCTTCTCTGTTTGCACCAAGTAAAGATGGTGTAATAGCCAAATATCCCAATTCATGAGCTGCCCAACCCAAATGAGTTTCCAAAATCTGCCCAATGTTCATACGACTAGGAACTGAAAGTGGAGAAATTATTAAATCAATTGGAGTTCCATCAGCTAAAAATGGCATTTCTGCTTCTGGCAAAACTCTAGAAACAACTCCTTTATTTCCATGTCTTCCTACCAATTTATCTCCAACTTTAATTTTTCTAGTTTCAGCAACCTCTACTTGAATTCTCTTAATTACTCCAGGCTCTAATTTGTGTCCTAATTCTCTAGAAAAAATTCTAATATTTACTACTTTTCCTTTTTTTCCATGTTCTACTCTTAGTGATGTATCCTTAACATCTTTAGCTTTATCTCCAAAAATAGCTCTAAGCAACCTTTCTTCGGGAGTTAATTCTGCCTCTCCTTTTGGTGAAATTTTTCCAACCAAAATATCATTAGGACCAACTTCAGCTCCAATTCTAATAACGCCATCTTCATCTAAATCTTTTAATTTTTCTTCACCAACATTTGGAATATCAGAAGTTGTCATTTCATCTCCCAATTTTGTTTCACGAACATCACAAGTAAAATCTTCCAAATGAATAGAAGTAAATTCATCTTCTTTAACCAATTTTTGTGAAATGGTCATAGAGTCTTCAAACCCTCCACCTCTAAGTGGTAAAAAACAAATCAAAATGTTTCTACCCAAAGCTAATCTACCATTAGAAATTGCTGCACCATCAGCCATGACATCTCCTTTTTTAAATTGTTGGCCTTTGTCAACAATTGGCTTTTGATGAAAACAGGAATATTGGTTAGTTCTAACAAAGGTTTGCAAATCGTAAGTTTTTTCTTCCTTTTTACCAGAAACATCATAAGCCACAGTTATATGTTTAGCATCAACTTCTGTAACCTTTCCATTATGCTCTGCCAAAACCACTTGTCCAGAATCACGGGCCACATTTCTTTCAACTCCTGTTCCAACTAAAGGACACTCTGGTCTAAGTAAAGGAACAGCCTGTCTTTGCATGTTACTACCCATAAGAGCTCTTGAAGCATCATCATTTTGTAAAAATGGAATCAAAGATGCGGCAATAGAAATAAATTGCTTTGAAGAAACATCAATATAATCAACTTTAGCAATTTCTACTTCTGCTGGTTCTCCTTTTACTCTAGCTTCTACCATGTCTGGTGGAACTTCTGCTAAAATTTTCCCAGTTTTTTCATCAATTGGTACAGAAGCAGGAGCAATCACAAACCTTTCTTCTTCCTGAGCTGACAAATAATTAATCTCATCAGTTATTTTTCCATTTTTTACTTTAAAATAAGGAGTTTCAATAAAACCATATGGGTTAACATATGCAAAAGAAGCCAAGTGACCTACCAAACCCACATTTGGACCTTCTGGTGTTTCAATTGGACAAATTCTCCCATAGTGTGAGGGTTGGACATCTCTAACTTCAAAACCTGCCCTTTCTCTAGTTAAACCTCCAGGCCCTGTGGTTGTTAATCTTCTTTTATGTTCCAATTCAGCTAAAGGATTTTCGTTATCCATAAACTGTGAAAATTGGCTAGATGTATAAAATTCTTTTACCACTGCCATTAAAGGTCTTGGGTTAATAAGTTGGTTTGGAGTAATTGTGCCAACTTCTAAAGTTGACATTTTATCTTTAATAATTCTTTCCATTCTCATCATTCCCACCCTTAATCTGTTTTGCAAAAGCTCAGATAAACATCTTACACGCCTATTTCCTAAATGATCCACTTGATCTGGTTTAGCAGTTGGATCATTATTCATTCTAATAACTTCTTTAACTACTTCAATTAAATCTTCAATTTTTAAAATTCTATCTTCTTTATCTACATCTTTATTTTTTCTGTCTTTAGTAGTAGCTAAATTTGGCAATCTTTGCCAAGTCTTCCATCTTCCAACTTTAGATAAATCATACCTATCAAAATTAAAAAACATATTAAAAATTAAATCTTGAGCTGTGTCTGGAGTAACTAAATCTCCTGGGCGTAGTCTTCTATAAACTTCTACCAAAGCTTCTTTTTGGTCTTTACAAGTGTCTCTTTTTAAAGTTTCATAAATATATTTTACTTCTCCAGTGTCTACATCTTTAAATTCTTTTTCAATATCTGCTGTAGTTTTTAAACCCAAAGCTAAAAGCAAAGTGGTTGCAGGCACTTTTCTTTTTCTATTTATTTTTACTCCAATAAATCCAGATTCATCTGTTTCAAATTCCAGCCATGCTCCGCGGTTTGGAATAATTTTTGAACCAAACAGTTTTCTGCCCTTAGAGGTTCTTGCAGTAAAAAATGCTCCAGGAGATCTAATCAACTGAGAAACCACTACTCTTTCTACTCCATTTACCACAAAAGTTCCCCTTTCTGTCATTAAAGGAATATCTGCCACAAACACTTCTTGCTCTTTTATTTCTTTGGTTTTTAAATTAACTAATTTAATCTTTACTCTAAGTGGAGCTTCTAAAGAATCATTACTTTTTCTAGCAGTTAAACCATCTTTATAATTTGGTGTTCCCAATTTGTAATCACCAAACCAAAGTTCCATTTCTTTACCAGTATAGTCACGAATTGGAGACATTTCTTCAAACAGCTCTTTAATTCTTACATCTAAAAAGTCATTCCAAGTATCTTTTTGCATAAGCAAAAGATCTGGCAAAGAATAAGTTATTTTAGATTTTGAAAAATTTCTTACCTTGTAATTAATTTCTGCCATAGAGTTTGATATAAATTAATTAATAATAAATTGTAAACCTAGAGACTAAATTCCAAATCCAAAATTTCAAGCTTAAAATTTTGAATTTATAATTTAATCTTTGTATAAACAGAAAATACCCTGTGGGTTTGAGGGTATGTTCCCATGCTCAGAACGCCTATCAATATAGGCACAAAAAATCAACCGAGCAAGGGTTTTTATATTTTACTTAAAGAAGATAAATAGCCACTTCTTAATATGTTTAAAACTTATCTTAATGATAAGTTTATTTATTGTATTTATATCCTATTATATATCACAAAAAAAGTCAATGCCTACATAATTTATTTAGCAGATAATAACTGATTTATTTTAAATCTAGTTTTTAAACCCACATAACCCGTGCCTTTTACTAAATTAGAGGGAGTTAAAATTTCACTGGCATATTTTTCTTGAAACTTAATTACTGCTTGCTGAGTCAGGTTACCAAAAATTCCTGTTATTAAAGCTTCAGGATAAATTTCTGTTCCTTGTAATTTTAAAAAACTCTGTAAACAAGAAACCTGCTCTTTATTATAAATGCCAAGGTATAAATCAGTATTTATGCCAGAGCAAACTTTGGAAACATCAATAACCTGCCCGCTTCTTTGTGCAATAATTCTAGCAATTTCTGCTTTTAAATAAGCAATTTTTTCTAAAAGCTGTTTAATTAAATCCTGTTCATCTATGCTTGTTTGCTCTTTCACAGAAACAGTAAATGTATAAGGATAATTAAACTCAAAACCATCAAACCCAGAGGTTTTTGTTTGAAGTGATGGCAGAATAACTAAAGCATTATTTTTCGAGCCAAAACCAGAAACATTTATTGTTGCTTTTTGATTTTTATCCAAAATTAAAAAATTAACTGTGCTTTTGTTGTCTTTATCATATATAATATACGGAACTTTAAAATCAAAGCCCGTTAAACCAGCAAATTCCAAAGTTAATTCTCCATTTCCGCCAACAATTTTTTGCCAATTTCCTGACCAGTTTTTAGTAATATTAGTAACAGATAAAGAACTATTTCCCGCTAAAGGTAAAAAATTAAGTGTAGAATTTATTTTAAGTTTTTTTAAATTTTCATCTAAATAACAATATCTTTCATTAACCGTGCAATCATTAATTATTGTGGCCACTGTCCAATTAGAAAATATTTTAGAAAAATCATCTTTAGAGCCATTATTTCTTAAAGCATAATTTATACTTTCAATTCCAACATATTTTGACTTTAAAGAATCTATTAAAGTATTAATTCCATAATGATCCACTAAGTAGTGTAAAAATACATTTACTACTGCATAATCATATTTTGTGTCATTCCATTCAACCAAAGAATCGGTTGGTTTTTCTAAAAATGCATTTACCCTTCTTTGAAGGTTGCTTCCTATATAAACATTATCATACCCCAACAAAGTGGCCACATATTCTGCTCTACCCTCATTAAGCCATGTTTCATCATCAACATTAAAAATTTTGTTCTTTTGGTTAAAACTTATTAAATGCACAAACTCATGTGCTAAAAACATTTTTAACTGATTGCTGTTTATTTGCAAAGTTGGCAAATAAAGCATTTCCCTTTCATTAGAGTCTGAAACTTGAGCTTTAAAATATTCATCTGCTGACCTAAAATATCCTCCAGAATCATCTTTCATTTGGTGAAATAAAACTGTAATTTTTTCATCACCATCAATACCAGGCTTTGGCTCGCTACCAAAAGTAGAAGTTAAAGTAGGATAAATTTTGTTTTCAAACTCAACTGACAGGCTGTCTAAATTAGTTATAACATCTGCTTTTTGAGCATATGTTTGCGCTTCCCACCAACTTTTTTCTACATAAAATAAAACCTTAGAAGTAAATTTTACTAAACTAGCCTCAACTTGTTTTTTGTTATTTGTTGTATGAGCTGCATCAATATTAAAATTTACATTTTCATTTAGCAAAACAGCCTTGGCTGGAGTAGAGTAAGCCAAAAATATTAATAAAGCCAAAGCTAAAATAATTTTATTTGTATTTTGTATAATCATTTATATTTTATACTATCAAATTTTCTTATGTATTAAAAGCCTTAAAGTTTTAAGCACTATTTCTATATCTAAAACTATAGATTTATTTTTCATATAATATAAATCGTACTCAAATTTTTCTTTAGCTTCCTCTACAGAAACCGATGGTTTAAAATTAATTTGCGCCCATCCTGTAAATCCTGGATTTTCCAAATACCTATAATTATAAAATGGAATTTCTTTTTCAAAAATTTTATCAATTTCTATCCACTCTGGCCTTGGACCAACAAAACTTAATTCACCTTTTAAAATACTAATGCATTGAGGCAGTTCATCTAAATGAAATCTTCTTAAAAACTCCCCTACCATGGTAATTTGATTTTCTTTTTTTTCTCGCCAAATTTCCTTATATTGATTATTCGTTTCCTTCATAGTTCTAAATTTACAAACTGTAAAAATTTTTCTTCCTTTGCCAACTCTTTTCTGATTATAAAAAATACTTCCTTTTGAATCAACTTTAATGGCCAAAGCAATAAAGGGAAATAAAACAGCAGTTACTAAAAAAAATATTAAACCTAAACATATGTCTAAAATTCTTTTTAAAACAAAATATGTTTTATTTTCATTATTAGACATTTTTTCTAAAAATGTTGCTTCGGAAAAATTATCTAATGAAACCTTTTTATTTAAAATTTCATAAAAATCTGCATAGCTTAAATATTTTGCCTTATTAAATATTGGGAAAAAAGCATTTTTACCCAAAACTACATACTCTATTTTTTCTTTTGTGGTCAGTGGTAAAACCTCAAAGTTGCCCGCCTGTAGCGCCATAGCAATTGCGGGCAGGTTTTCAAAGTCCCCCACAAAAACTATTTTTTCTTTAAAATTTTTAACAATTACTTTATCAAATATTTTTCTCCAAACATAAAAAACTATAACAAAAATAACTATATTTAAAATTAAAATTGTTTTGGGGGTAAAAGTTAATTGCGGTCTTAAATAAAAATATGCTAAACCTAAAAAGCAAGAAATAAAACAAAACACAATTAAATTATATAAAAATGATGTTTTTTTAAAATAATTTATTTCATAAAAATCTAAAGCATAAATAAAAGGAAGCCACAAAATATATAAAACAGAAAAAGAATAAGCAAAATTTATAAAATCAAAATTAAGACCTTTGTTTCGTAAAACTAAACTCAAAAAAAGCGCTACATACATTAGTAAAAAGTCGCCAAACAGCAAACAAATTTTTAACAATTTTTCCTTTTTTTTCATTTTTTTACTTTATATTTTCTTCCTTTATGTGCTCTATAATTTTTGTAGAAGAAACGCTTTTTAAAAACTCTGGCACAATTCTTTTAACTAATTTAATTCCAATACCAAATTCCTTACATAATTCTTGTTTTTCTTTAATTGCTGAGTCATCATT
Organism: Candidatus Staskawiczbacteria bacterium; assembly: GCA_903913175.1. GTDB lineage: Bacteria > Patescibacteriota > Minisyncoccia > Minisyncoccales > Staskawiczbacteraceae > XYB1-FULL-32-11. The sequence continues at coordinate 9,429 of CAIWKF010000071.1, read as the reverse complement.
ATTTAAAATTAAAATATCTGGTTTTAAATTTTTTACAATCTCGTAATAATCAATTTTCCCATGGCGCATTTCTTTTCCCTCACACCCAATCATGGCATAATCTACGTTACAAATAGAAGCTGTTAGATAAACTCTATTATTTTGCTCGTTGACTGGCCTTCCCGCACCTTTCTGCATTTTAATAGCACTATCTGACCCAACAACCACAATTAAAACATCAACTAATTCTTTACATTGCTCAAAAAATACCGCATGCCCAGAGTGAAACACATCAAAACAACCAGAACAAATCCCAATTTTTTTATCTTTATTATCCTCTCTTATGCCCACCAAATCTTTTAAGCTAACAATTTTCTCAATTACTTTCTTCATAAATTATTTTTCTGGCGTCAATGTTTTTAAAATTTCTAAACCGTGGTCTTCTGCTTCATTAATCTTTTTGAAAGTTTCTGCATCCACAAAATACACTTTTACGCCGTGCTCAATCATTGCTTGTAGCCCACTTTCATAATCTTTTTTGTCCACTGGCTTAACTTTTTCTTCGCTTGTCCATTCACGAGTTCCCCTACTTTTTTCTGGATCTGTAACAAAAGTTTCTGAAGCCAAAGAATAAATACTGCCACCTTTATCTAATTGCATAAATTTTTTTCTATCACTGCAAATAAATGTTTGCGCCCCATCAAATCTACTTATTTGACTCCAACTATCATCAGTCGGCACAATAAAACACGAAGCGTAAATTTCATCTGGAGTTGCAAAAACAACCGGTCCCTCATTTTCATCTCTCACACTTTCTGCTTTTGGTAAGAACTCGCTAATTTTTCTATCAGAAGAAGCATGGAACAAAATTTCCGGTTTTTTATTTTCTACTCTTCCTTCGCTACCAAATTGCTCACTTTTTATTTTCATATATTTTTATTTAATAAGGGCCATTTTGATATTATCAAGTCTACTACATGACCACTACATGATTTTAAGAGTAAAAAGCTAATTTTACAGCTAAATTACCAAAAATCACTACATGGTTTTTATGCCCAAAATGGGACATATTCCTTCGGTTTTTCAGACTCTTTTATGAGCTTTTTTCCTATCGTAGCTTTAATAATCGCTGAAGCAGTTGGATAATTTTTTTCTCCAATTCCAAGTCGCTCTCTTAATGTTGTATTTGTCATTCTAGAATTTTCTACATACTTAAGAACACAATGCTGAAAGCATGCGCGTGTTTTATCATCCAAAGTCATATCTTTAAGCCTTTTATAAGCATATAAAGTTACTTTTGTAAAATTATCATACTTCTCGAAATTAGGAGCCGGTAGCTGATATAAAGCTATGTTAATTAATGCTCTGTCAATCCCCGTGCCACCCTCCTCGCAAACGCCAATTTGCCGCATAAATGAAGCCATATCTTCATTACGAGATCGTGGGGGGTTGTCAATAAATCTATCAGTATCAATTAATGGTTCTCCCGTATTTGTAATTTCAATTCTATTATCGAATATCTCTATCATCGGTCCAGCTCCTGATATCGAAAGATCTTGATGGATAAGTGCATTAGCAACAAATTCACGAATAGCAACTTCTGGGTACATTTTTGCTTCCTTTCTTAATGATTTAGATATTACCTCATTAAATGGAAGCTTGTCATTTACATAATCAAGTAAACTTTCAAAAGATATTGCATATCCAAAAAGTCCTTCTTGCTCTTTTAATCTATTTTCTCTTGTATTGCCCTTATATAAAACTACTCTTACAGATTTTCTCTTTATTGTAGGAAAATCCTTTAAATTTTTTGCGAATAATATTGCACCTAAATTTGTAATGTCATAACAATTATCAAAAACTTTTTTAACTAAACCATGCTGATACATTTTTTCTGTAAATTGTTGTGTTTCACTTGGTAATTCTTGTTTTGTAAGAGAAAAATATTTTGCGTAATCTAATAAACTTAAAACCTCTGAAACGGATACATTTTCTTTAGCAATGCCTTTCTCAAAACTTTTTCTGTTAATATTATTCCAAATTTTACGCTCTTTTTCTGGATAATCACTCAATTTGGGGGTTGCAGAACCAACTCGAATATATGCTATATTATTAAATTTTGTTGGCTGGTTGATTGCTGGAGGTATCTCAAAAATAACAATTTTTTTATTTTCTAAAATAAACTCATATATTCTAAAATCAACTCTTGGATTTAACATTTTAGACAACCAAAATTCTAATTGCTCATTTCCGACCCTTTCCTCACATGGCAAAAAATTAGTTCCTACTATATTATGCGTACTATCTTGAACTCCAAAAATTAAATAGGCGTTTTTCTTGTCATATAAATTCGCTGAATTAGAAAGAGCTGATATTGTCTTACAAATATCATCTTCATTTGATTTGCTTTCCTTAAACTCAACAGTTTCAGTTTCGCTCGGAAGTGAAATCAAATTCTTTATTAATTTTTCAAATTGTTCTTGATCCATATTTATTATAAATTATTTTACTTGCTTGCTTATCCATTCATAAGTAACTTTTAGCCCATCTTCTAAAGAAATTTTTGGCTGCCAATCAAGCAATTGTTTGCATAAGGTATTATCAGAATTTCTACCACGCACACCTTGAGGCTTGTCCAGTAAATATTTTTTTGTTAAATTTTTTCCTGCAATTTTACAAACCATATCCACCATTTGGTTAATAGTTACCAGCCTATCTGAACCAATATTTAAAGGCTGATTAACTTCTGAATTCATTAATTTAAATACTCCTTGCACACAATCATCCACCAAGCAAAAAGATCTGGTTTGCTGTCCATCACCCCAAATTTCAATCTCACTGTCAGATTCAGCCAAAGAAACTTTTCTACAAATAGCTGCTGGAGCTTTTTCCCTACCACCATCATAAGTACCCTCTGGCCCAAAAATATTGTGAAACCTGGCAATTCTTACTTGATAAAATTCTTCATAACTTTTATATAATCTTTCAGAAAATAATTTTTCCCAGCCATATTCATTGTCTGGGTCTGCGGGATAGGCATCTGCTTCTTTTAAAGCAGTTAAATTTGCTTCTTCTTGTTTATAAGTAGGATAAATGCAAGCCGAAGAAGAATAAAATATTTTTTTAACTTTATTTACCTTACAAGCTTCAGCAGTATTGGCATTTATAGAAACATTGTCATACAAAACATCAGCATTATGATAAGTAATAAAACCAATTCCACCCATATTTGCTGCTAAGGCATAAACTTCATTAATACCTTGTGTAGCTTTTAAGCAATTGTCCAAGGTTCGTAAATCTAAAAGCAAAAACTCATCCATTTCATTTTTATCTGAATATTCTGGTTCTTTAATGTCCACTCCTCTAACCCAAAAACCTTGGGCTTTTAAAAACCTAGCCAAATGATGCCCAATAAAACCCCCAGCCCCTGTAACTAAAATCTTTTTTTGTGTTTCCATATTATATAGCGAGGCAAATAAACTTTTTGAAAGCCTTGGTCCACTTGCCCGTAGAGGCAAAGGGGGCTACCAACAGCCGAAAAAAGTTTGTTTGCCTCGCTAAAATTATTTCTTTATTTATAACGCTTTGAACCTACTAAATCAAGTAAAACAAGCCACATAAAAAATGGCATATCAATAAAAACTCTTTTCCATGTGGTTTTTGGTTCCGTAATTAAGCGCCACAACCATTCAAGCCCAAGGCTACCCACCCAAACTGGCGCTCTTTTTACTTTGCCACTTAAAAATTTAAAAGCTGCGCCTACACCAACTACCACTGGAACTTTTAATTTTTCTCTATTTTTATAAATCCATTTTTCTTGTTTTGGCAAACCAAGAGCTACCCACAAAACATCTGCATTAGAATTATTTATTCTTTCAATAATTTTATTTTCTTCTGTTTCAGATAACTCTCTAAATGGTGGCGAATATGTACCAACAATTTTTAAATTTGGAAAATCTTTTTTTACTTTTTTATTTAGCAAATTTAAAGTTTCATTTGTATCTCCATAAAAATAATTGCTAAAATTATTTTTCTCAGATAATTTAAAAAATTCTTTCATCAAATCTGCCCCAGAAATTCTTTCTTTTGCCTCAAACCCTTTTAATTTTGCCAACCACACTAAAGAAATTCCATCTGGCACAAATAAATCTGCAAAACTTAGCTTTTTCTTAAATTTCTCGTTTTTATTGGCTTCAGAAATTCCATGCATTCCTGTCACAATTATCCAATGAAATTTATTTCTCTCATTTTTTATCCAACCAGACATTTTTTCTAAAACTTCTGACATTTTCATTATATTTATTTTAGATCCCCTAAACTCTAAAATACCACTTTCATTTTTTTTATTACTCTTTAACTCATTATTTAAGCACTGGATATAAGCAATTATTGGGGCCACAAAAAGCCAATCTGCAGAGAAAAATGCCAAGGACTCGGTTAATCCTCTAACTGCAAAAAATACTAAAACCGCAGTTATGGTTATTAAAAATTGCTTTTCCTTTAATTGAATAAATTTATTTCTAAAAAGCTTTACTAAATAAACTAAAAGCAAAACAAATGCTAAAAACATTGCCAGTGTTCCTAAAATTCCAGCCTGAATTAAAGCATGAATTATTGTGTTATGTGCATGCTGACCATTTAAAAAATATCTATCTGCTTGAAACCCATATCCAAATAATGGATTTGTTAAAAATAAATTCCAAGCATCAGTCCAAACTCCGCCAGTTCTACCACTTAAAGTTACTACATTTTTTCTAGCTACAATTTCTGGAATTTCTGGCACTGGCTTTATTTCTTCTATCACTTTTTCTTGCTCTATTTTTAAAGGTAATGATTCTACTATTTTTTCAGTTGTCGTTGGCGGGATTTCAATAATTGGAGAATTATTTTGGATTATTGGAATACTTTCAGTTTTTGGGTCATTAAACATACTTTGTATTTTATTTATAAAAATAGGAGTATTTGTGCAAGGTATATTATAAAAAATAACCATTGTTGAAATTGCTATAATTATCAATGTTCCCAAAACTGATAAAATATTTATTTTTTTAACAAAGTAAAGTAAAAACATTATGCTTAAAATGAAAGCTAACATTTCTGTTTTGCCTTTAGAAAAAAGTAAAATTCCTAAAAATATAACAAATAATAAAAACCAGCTTAACTTTAATTTGCTTTTTTTTACTACAAAACAAAAACTAGCTAAGCAGGCAATTGCTACAAGCCCAGCATATCTACCCAAACCCGTTGGCCTTGAACCCACCATGCCTAAAATACCACTATTTGCATACAAACCAGCAATTCCTTCATATGGCCTTTGACCACAAATTAAAAAATTATAAGTTATAGAGCTAATAGCGCCAGGATGCAAAAAAAAGAAAAATGTTAAACCCAAAGCAATAACTCCAGCTATAATAAAATTAAGTATGATAATTTTCCTTAAAATATCTTTATTTTTTATATAAACTAAAAGAAAAAATAAAACACCTCCATACAAAACTCCCCAGTACATTGCCGTTACTGGTTTATTAGAAAAAATTCCAGAGATTATTCCAAGTAAAGAAAAAACAATTAAAAGTCCAACCGGACTATAAAAAATGCTTTTAAAATAATCTTTATTTTTAAATAAAAACACAGCTGAAAATATAAAAGCTACGCCTGGCAACAAAGATCTTGCCCCATGTACTAAATCAAAAATACCATTAGGAAATTTAGGAGAAAATATACCAAAAATATCTGTGTTATAAGTTCCCCAAATACAAAACCACAAAAACAAGGCTATAATAAATTCCCAATTTTTATTAACCCATCCAAATAATTTTTATTTTAAATTATTAAAATTAAAATTCATAAAAAATTTTACAAAACTTTTTTATATATCTCTATTAACCTATCGCCCAATTTATCCCAATCATACTCTTTTTCTGCTTTTTTTCTAGCCCCTTGGCCCAATTTTAATATTAAATCTTTATCTAAATATAGCTTTTCCAATGCCTGTGCCATATCTTTAACTGCTTGCTCTGGGTTTTCTGGTTTTATTTTTATGCCACAACTTTCATCAATATGAAAACCAGGTCCAGCCAAATCAAAACAAATAACTGATTTACCCATTGCCATGGCTTCTACTACCACATTTCCCCCGCCGTCTCTTAAACTTGGAAATAAAAAAACATCACAACTACTCATTTTATCTAGCAAATCTTCTCTCTTAATCCAACCAGTAAAAATAACTTTATTTTTAACCCCCAAATCTATTGCTAAATTTTTTAAGTTTTGAATTTCTGGTCCTTCTCCTGCAATAATAAATTTTGTATTATTTACTTTTTTATTAAAAATAGCAAAAGCTTTTATGGCCAAATCAAAAGATTTTATTTTTATCAATTTCCCAGCAGTTAAAATAGAAAAATCTTTACTGCTATCTGTTCCTGGTAATTTTTGAAAAGTAAAATCTTTTAAAGAAATTCCATTAACTGGGAAAAGAAAAACTTTTTTTTGCCATTTTTTAGGAATAGCATTTTTAGCTTCATAATTACAAACAAGCAAAGCTTTGGCTTTTTTTTGCCCAATTATAAAAAATGGGTCGTGTTTGAAAAACCATTGGCCAATGCTCCTAATTTTTTCTGCTAATTTTTGTTTAAAAGAGTAATTATTGACAAAAGATTTTGGAACCTTATGAGCTCCTCCACCAGGTCCTCTAACATAAGGAACTGGCAGTAAAGCTCCAATGTAACTAGCCATCCAATCATTGGCATAAGTAATATGGTGAAATAAATTAAAATTATGTTCTTTGTGTAATTTTCTAGCCACAAAGTAAGCCTTAATTTGCCATAAATATGCATAAATTTGGACACCTCCAAAACTTTTTTGCATAAAATCTAAAAATTTTGGTAACTTAAAATAGTAAAAAGTTATATTTTTAATATTTTCTTCTTTTTGTTTTTCTTCTATTGCCCCCTTATTATTAATATAAGTTAAGGCAAAAACTTGATTTTGAAAAGCTATTTTTTTTATTAAATTCCAACCTAAAACCGCCTCCCCGCCTTGGCCAAATCTATTATCTGGATCTTTTAAGCATGCATACGCGCAAACTAAAACTTTCATGTATTATTAATTAATTTTAAAATTTCTAATTCTAATAAATCAACAATTTTTTTCCAAGTATATTTCTCTTTAACTAAATTTTGACCAGCTAAAGCAATTTCTTCTGCTTTTTTTGTATTAGATAATAGTTCTACTACAGCATCTGAAAATTCATATTTACTATTAGCAATAATTATATTTTTATTATTCGTTACATTTATTCCCTGAGCCCCTACATCAGTGGAAATTACTGGCACTTTAATAGCCATTGCTTCTAAAATTTTAAGTTTTGTTCCCGCCCCAAAATGATAAGGTGCTACAAAAACATTTCCTTTTGCATAATACTCCCTAATATCTTTTACCATACCTATAACTTTCACTCCAGACACTAAGCCAAGTTTTAAAACTTTTTTACTAGGCCAACTCCCAACAATCTGAAATTCTGCATTTAAAATTTGTTGTTTTACTTTTGGAAATATATAAGTAGTAAACCAAACTGCAGCTTCAATGTTCCTACATACTGCCATATTAGCACAAAAAACAATTTTACCTCCTATATTTGGAAGCTCATATTTTTTGCTAAAAAAACTTTCATCAACCCCGTTAGAAGCTACTATAATCTTAACTTTATTTTTAACATATTTTTTTGCTACAGTCGCCTCTTTTTCCGAAACACAGACCAATGCATTTATTTTAGAAAAAACTTGTTTTTCAAATTTTTTAAGCTTAATTATGTTAATAATTGAAAAAATTTTTTCTAATAAATTACCATCTTTTAAATATCCATAATACATCTCTCTTTCAGATTCATGCTGATCTAAAATAACTGGCATTGATTTATTTAAATCCGTTGGCAGCATGTCTGCTATAATCGAAAAATTAACCCACGCAACATCAATTTTATTTTCAGACAAAATATTATTTAAAGCTTCAGAAAATTGTTTACTTTGAAATCTTATGGCAGGATAAATTTTAAAAGAAAAAATTGAACTAATGATAAAAAAAATACGATTTGTAGTAGGAGTTTTATAAGTATATATTTTTTTACAAAAATTTGATAATTCATGATTTAGATCTTCAGAAAGATCCTTTTTTCCAGCCAACAAAATAACTTCATGACCTTTTGCTGAAAATTGCTTTATTAAATTATATATTCTCACACAAGCGCCAGAATATAATGGCCAAGGAATATATGGCGAAATAATTAGAATCTTCATAAAAAATTATTCTTTATTTAAAACTAAATCACAAGTTTTTACCCATATTTTCATGGCATAAACAACTTTTTTAAAATATTCTTTAGCTTCTTGGTTAAAATTACTATTTTCTAAAACAAATTCATCCAATTTATCTGCCAGTTCAATATAACATAAGCTATAAGTATTAGTTGTAAGCTTGACATTTTCTATAAACTCAACCAAATATTCAGAAAACTGAATTGCCCAAAACTCTTGCTTTAAATCCTTTAAAATATTATGCGTATTTCTTTTGTGAATTGCAACTGGAGAACCAAATCTTACATAACCATTCATATGGTCAATAACCTTCTTAGCAAAATATCCAAACCAAATATCCCCGTATCTTTCAATTACTAGTCCATTAATATTTCCACCCATTAAAACAAAATATGCACAAGGTAAAGCATCTCTATAAAAAGCTGTATTTTGGCTATTAATAGGAGAAAAAGTGCCCATATCTAATACAACATTTTCAGAAGAGACTTCCACACCCTTAATATCTTCTGTTAGCCTTGTAATTGAATCTATGTCTGGGTCACAAGTCCAAAGCCCCTCATTAATGATAATTTTTCCAGTTTTTTCTACTTTACTGATTTTACCATCTTTGAATCTTTTAGAATATGGATATCCTCTTGGGTAAACTTTTCTCTCTGGATTAAATTTAATCATAGAGCAAACATTAAACCATTTACTTTCATCGCTTATAGCATTAAAGTCTATAATTTTCCCAACTACAGAATGTTCTTTTAAAAAATCTACAGACTCAATAGGATAATTATCATCGTCAACTAAAATAATAATATCAGCACCGCTTTCTACAGCCATTAAATAGCCAATATTTCTTCTGTTATCAGAATTATACGGAATAATTTTTTTAAAATCTGGAAATTTTTCAAGCCACTTTTCTTGAGAAGGAATATCAAAGTACTTAACAGAGAATCCTAATTTATTTATATCCTCAACAAAAGGTACAATTTCAATAGGAGTCTTTAAATCTCCAATAATAATAATTTCTACATCTTCTGGTTTGTGCCCAAAAATTTTAAAATTTTTGATATAATCATTAATTAAATATGGAATATTAATTGTTGTAAACACTAAACATTTTTTCATATTTTTTACTATTTTAATTATT
>CAIWKF010000070.1 GCA_903913175.1 Candidatus Staskawiczbacteria bacterium | reverse complement strand
TCTATGATGGTTTTCGCATGGCTTTAGAGGCAAAGTTTATAAGTGAAGGTTTTACTATTTTTACCGCTAAAGATGGTCAAGAAGCACTAGTAATGGCACAAAAGGAAAAACCAGATTTAATTTTGCTTGATATTTTAATGTCAAAAATGACTGGTATTGATACAGCAAAAAAATTAGAGAAGAAAAAAATGATACTATAATTATTTTTCTAACAAACCTGTCTGATGTTGAAAATATAAGTAACGCAATGCAGGCAAGTCCATCTGATTATATTGTAAAAGTAGAATCAAAAATATCAGAGGTAGTAGATAGAGTGAAAAAAAGATTAAAAGTAGATTAGTCTGTTTGCCAAAAAATTATATGCGCACTTATTTCTATTGACCTGTTATTGTTTTTATAGCAATAGCAGGTCTTTTATTTTATTTCAATTTATGCCAAAATAACTTAAATAATTAAAAAATATTATATGCAAAAACAAAAACTATTTTTTATAATAATTTTTACCTTTTTAAGTTTATTGGCTTTTCAAGTGCCAATTTCTCATATTATTGGCTCTACAAAGCAATTTACTTTGTTTGAGCTTTTTGCTCCAATTGGGGGAATGTTTTTAGGGCCTTTGTTTGGAGGAATTTCTGCTTTTTTTGTAAGGATTTTAAATGTAATTTTATTTAAACAAAATTTTAATTGGTTAATTTTACTGCAATTTCTACCGGCAGTTTTAGGAGCAGTTTACTTTGGTTTAAAAACTAAAAAATCTGCTATTATATTTCCAATTTGCATTACTTTATTTTTGCTAAATCCCATTGGTAGGCAAGCTTGGATGTACTGTGCAATTTGGCTCGCCCCATTTGTGGCTACATTTTACAAAAAGAATTTATTTTTAAATTCTTTGGGTGCAACTTTTACTAGCCACGCAGTAGGTTCTGTAATTTACTTATATGCTTTTGGTTTAACTCCTGCTATTTGGCTTTCCCTTATTCCAGTAGTATTTTTAGAAAGGGGTTTTTTCACTGTAGGTATTTTTATTAGCTATTTTGTAATGAATACAACTTTAGATAAGCTTTCAACATTATCATTTGCCAAAATTTTAGTCCAATTTGTAAATAAAGATTATGTTTTATTTCCAAAATTAAATCAACATGCAAAAAGTTAAACAAGAAATTTTAAAAAGTTTAAAAAATACTTACTGTAGAATTATGCCTTCTAAAATAAATGGAGTAGGGGTTTTTGCAATTCGCGATATTCCGCAAAATATAAACCCATTTAATGTGGCAAAGACAGGGGACTGGCAAAAGTTTAAAATTACAGATCTTAAAAATTTAGATAAAGAAGTTTTTAAAATGGTAAATGCATTTTTTACTGTGCAAGAAGATGGCACTTTGTACATTCCAAAGGGCGGTTTAAATGACATGAACATTTCTTATTTTATGAATGATTCAAAAAACCCAAATATGAAAATGGCAAAAGATGAAGTAAATTTTTTAACTTTGTGCCAAATTAAAAAAGGTCAGGAGCTGACCGTCTCTTATAAAACTTATTTAAATTAATTATAAAAATTATGGAAGAAAATAATATAAAGAAAATTGTAAAAGATGCTTATAAAGAAATTGCAGTTACTGGAGGTACTTGTGGGTGTAGCTGTAATAAAGCTAAAGATATTTCTAAAAGTATTGGTTATTCAGATGAAGAATTAAAAATTGTGGGCAAAGCAAACTTGGGCTTGGGTTGTGGTAATCCATTAGCTTTTGGAAAAATTAAAGAGGGGGACATTGTTTTAGATTTAGGTTCTGGAGCAGGAATTGATGCAATTTTAGCTGCTCAAAAAGTGGGTAAAAATGGCAAAGTTTTTGGTGTAGACATGACAAAAGAAATGATTGAAGTTGCCAAGGAAAATGCCAAAAACCAAGGCATAACCAATGTAGAATTTTTGCTTGGTGAAATTGAAAATTTACCTATTGCTGACAGTTTTGTAGATACTATAATTACTAATTGCGTTATTAATTTAACGCCCGATAAGGCTAAAACTTTTGCTGAAGCTTATAGGGTTTTAAAAACAGGAGGTAAAATTTATCTATCTGATATTGTTTTGTTAAAAGAACTTACGCCCGAACAAAGAAATAATAAAGAATTAATTTCTGGCTGTGTTGCAGGAGCACTTTTAAAGGATGATTATTTAAATAAAATTAAATTAGCAGGTTTTTCGGTAAAAATTTTGTATGAAAATACTGGAATAAGTAAACAACAATATAACGGCATGCCCCTTGAAAGTATTATGGTAGAATTAAGCAAATAAGAAATAGTGAAAAAAATAAATATTTTAGAAAAAATAAATAAAGAATTAAGGGCAAAAAGTACTCCTGCCAGAGCTAAATCTTCTGCGTGGTATTTTAAAACAGGCAAGGGCCAATACGCTGAAGGTGATAAATTTTTGGGCCTTATAATGCCAGACCAAAGAAACATAGCTAAAAAATATGCTTTTTTAATTACTTTAAAGGACACTGTAACACTTTTGCAAAAAAGTAAATACCACGAGCAAAGAATGACCGCTCTTTTAATTTTACAAGAAAAATATAAGAAATCAGATACAGAAGAACAAAAACAAATTTTTGATATTTATTTGGCAAATACTAAATTTGTAAATAATTGGGATTTGGTTGATATTACTTGTAAAAACATAGTGGGCGCACACCTTTTTGATAAAAATAAAGAAATTTTATATAATTTAGCAAAGTCAAATGTTTTATGGGAAAAGCGAATTGCAATTATATCGACATTTTATTTTATTTCAAAAAATAAGTTAGCTGATACTTTTAGGATTGCCAAAATTTTACTTTTAGATAAACATGATTTAATTCATAAAGCAGTGGGCTGGGCACTACGTGAAGCTGGTAAAAAAGACCCAGTAATGCTAAAAGAGTTTTTAAATAAAAATATTTATAAAATGTCTCGAACCACTTTGCGATACGCTATAGAAAGATTTTCAGAACCTGAAAGAAAAAATTATTTGAAATTAT
>CAIWKF010000069.1 GCA_903913175.1 Candidatus Staskawiczbacteria bacterium | reverse complement strand
ATTCGGAAGCGAAAAAGGAAAGGTTCAAAAACCCGCCCGCATTCCTCCCCAGACCCCTCCTGCGGGCGGGAAGAAAGCCGAGGCGGGGCAATTCCATTCCCCCAGAAAAATAGTTTGCCCCGCCGAGCCCAAATTAGTTTTCAGGATTTTCGTCAAAAAAAGTTCGAACATCAATCAAAAAACACCGCTATGAAATTAAAATTTTTATTAATTACGCTTATAATTTTAATGGCTGTTATCGCTATTATTGGCGTTTTGTTTTACATTAATATATCAAATACATCGCAAGTTGTCAGCTTACCGTTAACAATTGAAACAAAAAAGCCAGTTGTTACTGATGTGCACATTGTTTCAGTTGGAGATATTTTCCTTCATGGGAATAATTTATTTGCCGCATATAGCGCTGACGCAAAAACATATAATTTTGATTCTGTGTTCTCTCCTGTCGCTGATTACTTCAAAAATGCTGACTTGACTACAGCCTGGCTTGGAGCTGTGTATGACCCAAAAGGCCCATACTTAGGATATCCACTGTTTAAATCTCCACCCGCACTCATTGATACTTTGCAAAATATTGGCTTAAATGTTGCGTTTCGCACAAATCATACAATGGACTTTGGCGTTAAGGGACTTGCCATGACAACGCAAATACTCACAGAGCACAACATATCTCAAGTTGCTGCTGCCGGAACAGAAGAAAGTAGTAAAAAAATATTTGTGTACCAAAAAAATAATCTAAAGATTGCTTTTGTTGGATATATTTATGGTATGAATGGCCTTAGCATACCTGAGCCGTGGATGATTAATCTTATTGATCTTGATAAAATCAAATCTGATATTACAGAAGCAAAAAAACAAGCAGACTTTGTTGTTGTGGCGCTTCACTTTGGCAATGAATATGAGCGCCTTCCAAGTCAATCGCAAAAAGATACTGTGCAAGCTATCGCAAACAGCGGAGCTGATTTGATTATTGCGTCGCATGCGCATGTTATCCAGCCCATAGAGACTGTAACGACAACTGATGGGAGAACGATATATGTGGCATATGGTCTTGGGAATTTTTACTGTGGTCAGCGCGCCCGCTATACTGATGCTGGAATGATACTTGATTATACTATTGAAAAAACAGATACTGGAACTGTTTTAAAAAACATAAGCTACACGCCCACATGGGTTGCTGAGTTTAAAGAAAATGGTAAAACGCAATATCAAATTTTGCCTGCCAAAAAATATATTGACTTATACCAGCAAGGTCAAGCATCTTTTCTTTCTGCATCCAACTTTGCTCGTCTTAAGCAGGTCTATACAGACACTGTTCAGCATATAAATAAGGCGAGCATTGACTTCGTTGAAACAAAATAAAGCGAATTTTGCAGTAAAAAGTGAATAATAAATTATGAGATTAATCTCATTTTTTATTTCCAAATTTTTTGTAAACGAAAAGCTTGTAACAAGTACAAGCCTTGAGAAGTTTTAAAGGGAGACCGTTCATAAAAGTGTGTCTAGCGAGTGTATAATCTTTTAATTATTTGTGGTTTTTTTAATTGTTTTGTTAAAATATTGATAGTTAGTTACTGGATATTTCATATAGTTTTTTTCTTCAAATTCTTTAATAATCAT
>CAIWKF010000068.1 GCA_903913175.1 Candidatus Staskawiczbacteria bacterium | reverse complement strand
TTCTGCTTTTTTACTATTAATAGTTAGAAACGATATTTTCCTAAATAATAGAAAGCGCGTCTTATTTATAGAAGAAAAACCAGTTGTTGAACCATAAAAATTATAATTAAAAAATATATAAATGGCCCAAGAAAAATCTGTGGGAGCAGTAATTTATAGAAAAGAAAATGATAAAATTTATTATCTGCTTTTAAAATACAAAGAAAAGCATTGGGATTTTGTCAAAGGTCACATTGAGCCAAACGAAACAGAAGAACAAACTTTACTTAGAGAAACAGAAGAAGAAGCAGGACTTTTAGATTTAAAAATTGCAAAAGGATTTAGAGAATATTTTAAATATGTTTTTAGGCAATATAAAGAAAAAATGTCTAAAGAAGACCTTGAAAAAGGTAAAATTGCCTGGATTTTCAAAATTGTAATTTTTTATTTAGCGGAAACAAAAACTAAAGAAATAAAACTTTCACCAGAACACCAAGACTATAAGTGGCTTATATATGAAGAGGCTATAAAACAAACTACTTTTAAAAATGCTAAAGAGCTGCTTAAAAAAGCCAACAATTTTATTATAAAAAATAATTTATAAATATTTGTATGCAAAAAGCAGAAATTTAATTTTCTGCTTTTTTATTTATAAATTTAGTATTTTATTTTTGTGCCAAGCAAATATTTTGACAAAGGATTTTTAGCTCCAATAACTTCAAAATGTGTATGACAACCAGTTGAAATACCTGCTCCTGCCATTCCCACTCCTCCGCCCATTAAAGCAACCCTGTCTCCAACATCAATTCTTTGACCAGGAATCACAAAAGATGACATAATGTGGCCATAATATGTAACCACTCCATTTGAATGTAAAATTGTAATATTGTTTCCACCACCATAATTCCAGCCATATCTCACCCTTTGCACAACCCCGCCAGCTGCTGCATAAATTGGCGTTCCACATTTATTGGCCACATCTACTGCATTAAAGAAATGTGACCCCTGAGTAATTGTTCCTTGAGTTGGAAAAATAAAAAAATTGTCTGCAAGTTGTGTTTGTCCAGAAATTAGTGGTACAGCTTTTTGTGGCATTATTCCTCCTGGAACAACTAAAATATCTCCAATAAAAATATCTCCCTCATTTGATAAACTATTAAAAGCTACTACATCATCTACTTTTACTTTATATTTTTTAGCAATATCGCCTATAATATCTCCTTGTTTTACAATGTGTAATAAACCAGTAATTGGCAGAATAACCAAAGACTGGCCAACTTTAATTGTTGAACTCTTAGTTAAATCATTTACCCATAAAATTGTATCTGGTGTAATTTCAAAACTTTGCGCAATTGAAGCAATGGTGTCACCAGGTTGTACAACATATTCTTGAATTTCTTTGGTGTTTTGTACGGTCTCTCCAAAAATAGCTCCTAAAACTTTTGTTGAAACAATGCTGTGCGGAGAAACTGCACAAAGACAATTATCTTCTACTATTTTTAAATCAGGTGATTCTAAGGCCAACTGGTTATTTGTTGTCATAAAAGGATTGTTTTTTTCACTATCAGAATATTTATTAAAGAAAGTATTAAAAAAAACAATGTCGCTAGATCTTAAGCTACTGTTGTTAAAACCTGCAAAACTGTTGCTTCCAAAACAAATTACTCCCAACAAAATTGGAGAAATTATACCACAATAAAACAAAGGGTTTTTAAATAACCCCCGAGATTTGCTGCTTTTAATTTTTTTAGAGAGAAAAAAGATAACTTTCTTCATTGCCATAATAATATCATTTTCCAAGCATTTATGTCAAGTTTTTTATCCGTATTTTGTGTGCTATAATATTTATATGGAATTAACTTCTCCCACAGTTATAAAAGAACTTTTAGCAAAATTTGACGCCAAACCATCAAAAACAATGGGTCAGAATTTTTTAATTGATAAAAATATTTTAAACAAAATAATAAAAGCTGGGGATTTAAATAAAAGTGATGTTGTTTTAGAAGTTGGCCCAGGTATTGGTGTGCTAACGCAGGAGCTGGCAAAAAATGCAGAGCGCGTAATTGCCATAGAAAAAGATCACACTATGATAAATATTTTATCTGAAACTTTATCTAAATTTGATAATATAGAAGTAATTGAAGGTGATGCATTAGAAGTTATAAAGTTATCAAGTTATAAAGTTTATAAAGTTGTAGCAAACATTCCCTATTATCTTACCTCTCATTTAATTAGAATTTTGCTAGAAGCAGAAAATCCACCACAAGAAATTGTTTTACTAGTCCAAAAAGAAGTAGCTCAAAGAATTTGCCCTTTGCCCCAACACCAAAGTTTTAAAAAAACTTCTAGTGTGGGGGCAAACATGAGTTTGCTTTCTGTTTCTGTGCAATATTATGCAGAGGCAAAAATAATTTCTTATGTTTCTAAAAATTGTTTTTTGCCTTCTCCAAAAGTTGATTCAGCAATAATAAAAATCATTCCACAAAAACCTAATAAAAATCCAAAAGATGCAGAAAAATTTTTTAAAGTAGTTAAAGCTGGGTTTTCTCATGCCAGAAAACAACTGGCAAATAATTTATCTAAAGAATTAAAGTTAGACAGAACAAAGACTAAAGAATGGCTTTTGGGATGTGGCATAGAACCCACTAGGCGAGCTGAGACATTGTCAGTTCAAAACTGGATCGCATTGTCAAGCAGTTTTACGGGCTAAGGTACAACACTGCACCCTCAACCCTAGAATAGTTATCCACAGGTGGTATCAAAAATTGATTTGCTTGTTTTTTAAAATGGAGTTATAATTATATAATTTATGCCTTAATAATTTTAGCAAATAAAGTTTATGGAAATTTTATCAAAAATATTTCTCAATATAAAACAAGTATCTAAAAACTTTTCAAAAAGCATCTCACATATTACTACTAGCGTTTTTAAAAACAAAAGATTTTTTATTCTTATTCTTTTGTTTTTTGTTTTAAGCGGAATAATAATACCAAAAATTGTAACGGCTGGCTATCACCCTGCTTGTTGGGAATGGGCTTGGGGCAAAGCCACGCCAGGAACATATAGAAATGATCTTTGCGCCGCTGCAGATGCAAATTATAAAGCTGTTGCGAATATAGCCGGTGACCCAGCTAAGGTGTTTGCTACTGGTTTATTATTGTTTGTTATAAGCGCTATTATAAGCGCAACAGGAGCATTGGCAAGCATGTCGGCAACTTTACTTTCTACAGTACTTGGAACAACTTCTGCGGTGTGTTATACGTGTTTTGATAATAAAGTAATTGCTACTGGTTGGCCAATTGTGCAAAATCTTGCAAATATGATAGTTGTATTAGGTTTTGTGGTAATTGCCCTTGCTACAATTTTAAGATTTCAAGACTATGAAGCAAAAAAACTTTTACCAAAATTAATTGGTGCAGCTATTTTAATAAATTTTTCTTTAGTAATTTGCGGAGTTTTTATTGACGGTTCAAACATAGTTACAGATTATTTTATTAAGGGCGACGGTGGATTTTTTGAAAAAAGTGCTGTAAAAAATGTCACAGATCAATTAACTGAAATTTGGGCTGGGTGGGATACAAACAACTCATCTATGGTAATTGCCAAAGCAGTTAGTGCTGTTTTTTATAATATAATGTTAACAATAGTTTTTCTTTTATTTTTCTTTTTATTTATAATGAGATATCTTATGCTGTGGATTTTAGTTATACTCTCCCCATTGGCTTTTGTGTTTTATGTATTCCCGTTTACAAATCAATATTTTAAAATGTGGTGGAATAATTTTTTTCAGTGGTGCATTATTGGGGCACCAGCAGCATTTTTTATATATTTGTCAGGCAAAATGACTGAGAATTTTTTAACTAAAAATAGTACTGCAACTTCAGCTTCTGGTACTGGATTAGAAATGCTTGGCTACCTTGTGCCTTCTTTCTTTTTAATTGCTGGATTTTTATTCTCTTTAAAGACTGGTGCTATGGGTGCTAATATGATTACTAGCAAAGCTGGCAATTATTTTAACAAAGGCAAAGCAATGCTGGGCGGAGCTGGTATGGGAGCATTAAAAGGAACAGCAAATAAAGTTGCTGATGTAACCGGCGTATCAAAGGCTACTAAATACATGCAAAATCAATCAATCAGAGCTGGTGAGGCTATGGGTTTTGTTCCTAAAGGAACATATTCTCAAAGAACAAAAGAAAGTACTAAGAAAGAATATGATAGATTATCAAGCATGCCTATGA
The DNA here is from genome assembly GCA_903913175.1 of Candidatus Staskawiczbacteria bacterium. GTDB lineage: Bacteria > Patescibacteriota > Minisyncoccia > Minisyncoccales > Staskawiczbacteraceae > XYB1-FULL-32-11. The sequence goes on along the minus strand of CAIWKF010000068.1, from coordinate 6,159 downwards.
AAGATCTGAAGGCCTACAAAGATAAACTTGGCTCACAGCGATTACCGTATACAGCTTCTCAGCAAAAAGAAATGTCTGCTATAGGTAGAATTTTAGTTGAAGAAGGTGAGTTTGATACTAATAATAAGGCTGACAAAAAAGCTCTTGCTTTGGCACAGAAAAATGGATTTACGCTTACCAGTGAAAACAAGAGAAAGAATGCTAATTTGTCTAAATTTGATGCCCCAGCAGTTGATAAAATCGTTGATAATAATAGCAAAGCATGGACAGAGGAGGGTCTTAATAAAAAACAAATTCGTGAGCGTGCTGAAAATCAATCAATTACCGACACTGTTCAAAAACAAGGTGCTGTTGAACTTAGAAAAAATCTTAATGCCTTTACTCTTACCCCTGAAGTCTTAGGCGCAATGGATACAAAACAAATGACAGAAATTATAACAAATGGTCCAGAAAAAGTAAAAGCCAAAATGATGGAATTATCTCGGGTTAAAAAAAGAGATGATGGTAAATTCGAACTTGTAGGAGATGCTAAAACGCATAGAGAGAAATTAAATGAACTTAAAGATGAAAAAGGTGGTAAAAAATTAAATTATAACTCAGCATTTATTAGAAACTGTGAATGGAAAAAAAGAAAAAAGAAAAAAGATGAAGACATAGATGATGAAGATGAAGGTGCTTCTTCTACTTCAGCAGACGATGATTCTGATGATGATGGAAGCTCTTCTGGTGGTGGTCTTTTAGAAGATGAAAGTGGCGGCCTAGATCCTAAAAAATTTGGCATGCCATCTACTAAAAATGTAGAAGATTTTGCTGATAAAGTTGGATTTATAGGAAAGCTAAATCCAATGAATTACCAAAAAGTCAGAAGAACTGTGGCAAAAACAAAAGGGAGAGCCAAGTCCATGCTAAGGGCATCAAAAGAGAAAGCAGAGTCAATTATTGAAATACCAAAAAATTATGTTGGAAATAAAATTGATAAGGCTGTACAGTCAATTGATAAATTAGAAAGCACTCAAAAAATTAAAGACACTATGGCTTGGGGAAAAAATAGAAGAGAAGAATACCGAGAATCTTTAAAGGGTGCAAATTTTTTCGATGCAAAAAAACCTGTAGCAGAAACTAATAATTTAAAAACCCCTTTGGACAATCCTTCTGTAAACGAATACTCCCTAGCGCCAGAAACTGAGCGCATATCAGTACCAATAGACAATGAAGAAATTAATAAAATGAGGAAAGCAGAAGAGCATTTAAAAAAAATGATAGATCTTGCAGAAAAACAACAAAAACAAGATTAAAGTAATAAAAAGTAATTTAAAATTATTATGGAAGAATTAAATAACACAATAAATGACACATTTTTCTCAGTAGAATTAGGTTTGGCAATTTCTGCTTTATTAGAAAAATATAATTTAGTAGAAGAACTTTTTGTGGGGGAGGCAAGCCCAGAGCAAGAACTTGAAAGCCCTGATACCTCAGAAAATTCGCAGCAAATAGAAACACAAAATTCAAATTCTGTTGAAACAAATGGGCAAAAAATTATTACCATTGCACAAGATATTAATGATAAAATAATTAAATTTGGTGATATAGCTAATGCTGTAGAAAAATCATTAATGGTTTCAAAAAAAAATGCAGAAGAAATTGCTAATGATATAAAATTAGTAATTTTACCAATTGTACAAAACTTAAAAGAACCGCTACCAATTAAGGAGGACAAATATAAACCGCCAGAAACTCAATCAGAAATTATTTCTAAATTAAGACCACCAATTGGATCTTTTCCAAACCAAGAAAGCCCTAAACCAGACATAAAAATAGAATTACCAGAAAAAATATTTAAAAAAACACTAGAAATAGTAAAAGAAAAACAACAAGATCCTCAAAAAAATGACACTTACAGAGAGCCAATTGAATAAATAAAAGAGTAAAATTTTAACTACAAAAAAATGCCGAGCTATCCATGCTCGGCATTGTTGTTACACGCGACAACAACCTAGACCATATCCTCAGGCCTGACAAAAGGCTTCTTAGTCTTTTCCTTTGTCATCTTTGGTTCGGCCCCACGAGATCCACTAGTAGGTCCGGTAGGCATGCCACCACCTCCGGTGAGACCGCCAGCACCAGACAGACCAAGAAGGTCATGACCCAGCCCACTTTGGGCGCCACTGACATGAATCACCTTCTTTGAGATCTTTCCACGTTCGGTTTGAACAATCTCAAGTGCCTCTTGAGAAGAAAGTCCTGGAAGCGCAGTTTTAAGATCCTTGGCCCTATCAGCCACATTGTTAATCTCAACTGTTTCTGCGGCTCTTTCGCGATTCTCCTTTTCTTCCTTTTCAGCGGCTTCGGCGACCGCACCAAGAACCTTAAGATCATTAACTGTAAACCTGATGATTGTGATTCCCAAACTCACATCACCAAATATTGCCTTGCCTTCGCGAATAGCACGAACATCTTCACGCCTTTGTTTGATGGCCGCCTTGATGGCTTTCTGCTTTTCAACCGAATAACCATCAAATTTGCCTTGAAGCTTGTCCCAGTTCCAATCACCGTCTCCTTTTATTTCTGCCCACCCATTTTTTTTGGTAGCATCATATTTAGTCGGTGGAGACTTCGGAGCATTTAAAAAACGCATCAATGTAGCAGTTGGAATGTCCGAGTCAATATTAGGCAACGCATCACCTAAAATTGACTTAACAAGCACACTGTGGACATCATCCTTCATTGACTGAGCCTCAGTCCAAGAAGCAGGGCCTTCGGTGTTTGAAGATGCCCATGTCTTTGTTCTATCGTCAATGATATCCTGAAGAATTTTTTTTACTCCAGCTTCTCCTCCAGAGTTCAAATAGGACAGGAACGATCCCGGACTATTATCAATACCTGGAATAAAAGTGATACTTGACTTTATCGCCACCATTGCCTTGTCCGGAGTTCGAACTTGTTGCTCTGGCAAATCATAATTAACTTTTTCGGTTTTAATTAAGATGTAGTCAGAAACAAATGGACAAATCGGAAAAAAATGCCACCCCTCATTAATAACCGTATTTGTTCTTTCTCCCAAAAGAACAAAGATAGCCTTGTGTGGAGGATCTGCAGGAATTTTTCGGAGTCCATTCCGAATAAAAAACACCAGAAATGTTACCACAACGATTACATCAATGATTAATGCAATCCACCATGGTAAAAGGGCGAAGGGGAGGGTCAAAATAGCACACGTAACCATTACGGTGCACAACACGAGCAAAAATTTGACTACATCGGACATAACAATTCTCCTTAGGGCAAACGGTGAAACAGAAACTAAATTGTTAAAGGGCAAGAAAACCCTTATATCTAAGGCACAAACCTCAGATTTTTTACATAATTAATTATATCATAATAATTATTGCTTGTCAATGGTTTCAAGAGAAGAAAAAAATGATACAGTAGAATATGAAGAGATTGCTTCGGCGCCTGCGGGCTTCTCGCAATGACAAAAAAATGAAAAACACACAAAACGAGAAAATTTATACTGAGAACAAAAAGGCATATTATGATTATGAAATTATAGAAAAATATGAGGCTGGTTTTGTTTTACAAGGACAAGAAGTAAAATCAATAAGAGGTGGGCACATTTCTTTGACTGGTTCTTATATTGTTTTTAATATGCAATTTGAACCCAGTTTAGTGGGCAGTAAAATACCCGCCTACCAACCCAATAACGCTCCAGCTGATTATAACTCAGAGCGCCAAAGAAAAATACTTTTAAATAAAAAAGAAATACATTATTTGGCCAACAAGTCAAAAGAACGAGGTTTTTCTTTAATACCCTTGAAAGTTTATGATAATAGTGGTAAGATAAAGCTTGAATTCGCTTTAGCCCGCGGTAAAAAAAAGTTTGATAAGAAAGAAAAAATCAAACAAAGAGATACCGAGAGGGAAATCAACCGTGAATTAAGTAGATAAAAACATGCAATATGTTTATGTTTTAAAAAGTTTAAAAGATGAAAAGTTGTATGTTGGTCATACGAACGATTTAAGAAGAAGATTTAAAGAACATAATACAGGAAGAGTTGATTGTACAAAAAACCGAATACCTTTTACTCTATTATATTATGAAGCATGTAATATTTTAGAGGATGCAATCAAAAGAGAAAAATCTTTGAAAACTGGATTTGGTAGATCTTATTTAAATAGAAGACTATCTGACATATAACTTTTACTTCGCCCACAGAGTTTGGCGTAATGGTATGGGCCCGCCCGCATCGCTACGCGAAGCGTTGCGGGCGGGATCGCAAGTTTCGACAATTGTTCTTTTTAAAATAAGGCAAATCCAGTATTCTGAAACCTGGTAAAACTTTCAGGAAAACATATAGTTGCCAATTTATTTAATAGACAACCAGCACTAGCATACGCTTAGTGCCATCTTTGCCATTCACTCCTAATAGGTGGATTAAAGGTGTTATATAATTAGGATAGATAATTTCTTTTCTCCGAGAAATTATTAAAAACAATTGGAGATAAGGTAATAGAAATTTCGTTTGTTTTTTATCTATTACTCGAACAAAAAAGCAAACTAAATTTGTAGAATTATTTTAGAAAAACTTTTGGACCCGAGTTCAATCTCGGCGATTCCACATATTTTAATATTAAAAAAACAAGCTTTGCAAAATAAAGTTTTAATAAACAATTATATAAAGGCAAAAGAGGTGAGGGTTATTTCAGAAACTGGCGAACAGCTGGGCGTAATGGATATATTTTTGGCCATTGATTTGGCTAAGACCAAAAGCTTAGATTTAATACAAGTTACAGAAAAGGTTGAGCCACCTGTTTGTAGAATTGGAGATTATGGAAAATATCTTTATTCTTTACAAAAAAAAGAAAGAAAAGCTAAAATAAAAACTAGAACAGAACTAAAAGAAATACGACTTGGTTTTAATATTTCAGTACATGACCTAGAAACAAAAGCCAAACAAGCAGAAGGATTTTTAAAAGATGGAGACAAAATAAAAGTAAGCATGGTTTTAAAGGGAAGAGAAAAAGCTATGGGAGAATTTGCTAAAAATAAAATTATATCGTTTTTAGAAACCATAGACAAACTAATTTCAATTAAAGTTGAAAGAGAGTTAAAAAGAGAACCAAAGGGTTTTACAATGATAGTGTCAAAAGAATAATATTAAAAATAAAAAATATGAAAGCAAAAAAAGCATTATTAAAAAGATTTAAAATTACAGGCACAGGTAAAATTTTGCATAGAAAAGCTGGGCAAAACCACTACAGATCTAAAAAAACTGGAGAGGACAGAAGAAAAGGTCGCAAATGGATTGAGATCTCTAAAGGAGAGACCAAAAAAATAAGGAAGTTTTTACAACTAAAAGTATAATAAATTTTAATTATTTAAAAATATGGTAAGAGTAAAAAAATCGACAGCTGCCTTAAAACATAGGAAAAAGCTTTTAAAACATGCTAAAGGTTTTAGATGGGGAAGAAAGTCAAAATTTAAAGCAGCTAAAGATGCTTTAAAACACGCATGGACTTATGCTTATAGAGATAGAAAAGTTAAAAAAAGAACCTCGAGACAACTTTGGCAATTACAAATAAACGCTGCGGTCAGGCCACTTGGAATTAATTACAGTAGATTTATTAAAGCTTTAAAAGATAATAAAATTGAAATTGATAGAAAAATATTATCTCAACTAGCTAACAAATTTCCTGAGTTGTTTGTTAAAATAGTAGAAAAAGCCAAAGGAGACAAAAAATAATTTATATAAAAACAAAAAACCGCTTTCGCGGTTTTTTTATTTTAAGTTTTAAATTTCAAGCTTACTTAATTTTTTGCAAAGATAAAGTAAGGCGGGATTTTATACGAGAAGCAGTATTTTTTTTCATTACATTTACTTTAGCAGATTTATCTAAAATAGCGTAAACCTGTGGTAAAACCTTTTTAGCTTCATCAACCTTTTTTTGCACAATTAAAGTTTTGACTTCTTTAACAAGCTTTTTAAGTTTATTTTTATAAATAAGGTTATGGGCTTTTCTAGTAGCATTTTGCCTTATTGCTTTTTTAGCTGATTTTGTTATGGCCATCTTCTTTATTATTTAATTAATTAGTTGTATAATAAACAAATAATAGCAGATATATTGATTATTTGCAACCCATTGACAAGGCTTTTTGTGGGT
>CAIWKF010000067.1 GCA_903913175.1 Candidatus Staskawiczbacteria bacterium | reverse complement strand
TGTCACATAAGTGTTCGCTTCGCTCCCTTAGGGCCCATAGTAAATCGGTATTACGCCTCCATGGCATGGAGGAGGGCCGGGTTCGATTCCCGGTGGGTCCACAATTAGTAACAAAACGGTTTTTTAAAACGGTTTTCAAGAGATTGGAAGCCGTTTTTATGTTGACATTTATATATAAAATATGTTATATATTATATATGTTTAAAAATCTGTGAAAGCCTATATTGCGTGCGGGCAACACAGACAGCACATTTACAAAGCACGCAAAAAAAGGAGCCATAAAATGGCTACAAAGTTGCAAGAGAAGGTCTTCTCGCTCCAGATCAAGGCACTGAAGACAAAGGACGCAATGGAAGTTTTTTTTTCCAAGCACCAAGGCTTCCTTGAAGAGAAGGAGAATGTAGTCTTGGCCACGCTTTTGGCTCAGGCATATGACAATGCTTGTACTAAAGAAAGGCAAGAAGATCTTGCCAAAAGTGCTAAGAAATCCGAGGCTGAGGATCGGCAGGCAGGATATAAACCTCCTTTAAAGTTATGGCAAGTTATAGAAAAACTGCCAAAGCTTCTTGGTGGCATATTCGTTGCCAATTGCGAGGTTTTGAGGAATGTTGGGCAATATGTCCGCCAAGAGGATATTACAGGACTCGTTATAGTACTGGAAGCTATTCCTCAACACCCAGAGTTGTTTGGGAGAATCAAATTTTTCTTTGACAGCATGGCTGAAATGATTACGGCCATTGTTCTTTGCAAGATTGCAGAGAAAGGAGAAAGAATTACAATTCCAGAAGCAGGCAAGATGGCCATTAGAAGAATGATTAAAAGTGGCCGTTTGCCCGATGCAATTGTGGCAAACCCGCGGGTAAATATGGAGACGCTTCGCATTTCAAGGATGCCAGCGTCAACATTGCTTGCAATGCTACAAAAGCACTAAAATGATGTAATTTTAAAAATAATATTGCTCTGGCTTAATGCCAGGGCAATAGAGTAAAAAGAGTTTGATTTTAAAAAATTAAACTCCAGGGACAAGGAAGTTACTCTTGTTCTTTTTGTTTGTAATTTTTACTAATAAAATAGCATTTAATTGTGCGACACTTTTATTTTATTTTAATTGTGATAGAATTATCAAATACACTAGTTTTTAAATTATATGGAAAAAAGACACAAAATATTTATTGGTATAAGCTTACCAGAGGATGTAAAAAATGAATTAGTAAAAAGACAAGAAAGATTGAAAGAAAAATTGGCCTATCTTTACAATGAGGGTTTTTCAGATGATTTAATTAAGTGGATGCCAAAAGAAAATTTACACATAACTTTAGAATTTTTAGGTTTTTTAACAGATGAAGAAATTGCTAGTACCTGTGTAGCAGTAAAGGAAATAGCACAAAACTGTGATTCTTTTTCTGTAAATTTAAGCAAAATAAGTTTTGGCCCCCAACCTCGCCAAGGCTTTGATGGGCAAGCAGGAGAATTTAAAGAAAATGAAGCTCCTAAACTAATTTGGGTCTCGGGTCAAAAGTCAAAAGAGTTAACAAATTTGAAAAATGATTTACAAGAATTATTACTAGAATCTGTAAAATTCTCTCCAGATCAAAAAGAATTTTCTCCACATATTACTTTAGCTAAAATTAAAGAATGGCAATTTAAAACCATAAACATAGATGAGCGCCCAGAAATTGATCAAAATTTAGATTTACTTTTTACAGCAGAAACCATAGAAGTTATGGAAAGTGTTTCCAAAAAAGGTGGCGTGCGTTATGAAATACTTGAAACTTGTGAATTAAAAATATAAAAATTTATGAAGGTACATTTTTTGGGAATAGGCGGAATTGGAGTTTCTGCCCTAGCACAATATTATTTAGCCAAAGGGCACACTGTAAGTGGTTCAGATTTAATGTCTTCTGAAATTACCGATTATTTAGCAAATCTTGGAGTTAAATTAAACATTAGTGAAAAGGTAAATTCTGAAATGATAAATGTTGATTTAGTAATTTATAGCCCAGCCATAAAACCAGAAAATACTGAATTTAAATTTTATAAAGATAACGGGACTAAATGTTTTTCTTATCCAGAAGCTTTGGGTGAATTAACTAAAGAATATTTTACCATTGCTATTTGTGGAAGTCATGGCAAAAGCACAACAACTGCCATGACTGCTTTGGCTTTAATTAAAGCTGGAATTGACCCTACTGTAATTGTAGGAACAAAACTAGCTGAATTTAGCGGGACAAACTTTCGGCTTGGTCAAAGTAAATATTTAGTAATTGAAGCTTGTGAATATGAAGAATCTTTTTTAAGTTATTGGCCAAAAGTTATTGTAATTACAAATATTGAAGCTGAGCATTTAGATTATTTTAAAAATTTGAAAAATGTTCTTTTAGCTTTCAAAAAATTTACAAGCCATTTACCAAAAAATGGAGTTTTAATTTATAACAGTGATGACAAAAATGCGTCAATTATTGCGAGAAGTTCAAAGGCGATGCGGCAATCTAGTCATAAATTTTCAATTAAAAGCAAAGACGCACAAACCATAAAAAAAATTGTCAAAATTCCTGGCAAACACAATGTTTATAATGCATTAGCGGCTTTACAAGTTGCGCGTGAGCTAAAAATTGAAGACAAAATAACTTTAAAATCTTTGTCAGAATATAAAGGATCATGGAGAAGATTTGAAGTTAAGCAAGGAATTTTAAATAACAAAAAAATAACTGTTATATCTGATTATGCGCATCACCCTACAGAAGTTTTAGCTACACTGAAAGCTACTAGAGAAAAATTTTCAAAAAATAAAATTTGGTGTATTTTTCAACCACACCAATATCAAAGAACTTTTTTACTTGTTAAAGACTTTATTAAAGTTTTCAGGACCGCAAAAATTGACAATATAATTATTACAGATATTTATGGCGTGGCTGGCAGAGAGGACAAAAAAACAAATATAAATTCTCAAAAATTAGTTGAAAGTATTAAAAAGAAAAATGTTATATATATACCGTTTAATGATATTTTGGGTTATTTAAAAAGTTTACCAGTTAATAAAATAAAAACAAATGATGTTTTAATAATTATGGGCGCAGGTGATATATATAAATTATACGATAAGTTTTAATTTTAAATAATAAAAAAAGCGAGCAATTAAGATGATATTTGAGCTTATTTCAAAAAATAAATAAGCTCAACGCAAATTAAATGATTCGCTTTAGTCTTCGTTGTCCTGCGTGATTTCGCTGTTTTGGTGGTTAGCTAGCCACCAGCTATATTCACTGATTTTAGACATCTTTGCATTTAGTTTTTCGCGACACCTTCTACAAAAACGCCACGGAAACCTCACGCTTACCCCACACAACCCTCCGTCAGCATTAAATCCATGACATGTGTGGACTTGTGGCCGTGGAGACAATAGCGCTCTAACTACTGTAGTTGTCATAAGATTCCATCCTTATTTCTTGGGAAAAAAGAAACACAAGGTACTAAATTAATCTTATGCTTATTTAAACAATTGTCAATGTTAATTTTGTATTATTTCTGATATAATAAAATAATTATTTGAAATTAAATATAAAAAAATATTATGGTAAAAACTGATGCGCAAAATATTAGCGAAATTTTAACCAGAGGAACAGATGAAGTCATAGAAAAGGAAAATCTAGAAAAAAAGCTTCTTTCTGGTAAAAAATTAAGAATAAAACTTGGTATTGATCCTACTAGTCCAAATTTGCATTTGGGCAGAGCAATACCATTGTTAAAGCTACGAGACTTTCAAAATGCAGGCCATAAAATTGTTTTAATTATTGGAGATTTTACTGGTTTAATTGGAGACACATCTGACAAAGAATCAGAAAGACCAATGCTAGATACTGTGACTATAAAGAAAAATATGAAAACCTATGTAGCTCAAGCTGGAAAAATAATTGACATTAAAAAATGTGAAATTCATTATAATTCTAAATGGCTTGGCAAACTTAATTATTATGAAATTGGTAAGCAAGCTGATAATTTTTCATTAAATGAATTCATTTCTCGTGAAAATATTAGTAAAAGATTAGAGGCTGGAAAAAGAATTTCTTTAAGAGAATTAATGTACCCATTAATGCAAGGCTATGATTCTGTGGCCATAAAAGCCGATGTAGAAATTGGTGGTACTGATCAGCGTTTTAATTTGTTGGCTGGTAGAGAACTTCAAAGATATTATAAACAAGCACCTCAAGACATTATTACAAACCCTTTAATAGAAGGGTTAGATGGCAGAAAAATGAGCTCTTCTTGGGGCAATACGGTAAATTTACTTGATTCTGCAGACGAAATGTTTGGAAAAATAATGTCTTTACGCGATGAATTTATAATTAAATATTTTACACTTTGCACCAGAGTAGACTTACAAGAAATTAGTCAATATGAAGTTTTATTAAAAAATGGCGATAACCCAAGGAATCTTAAGGTTCTTTTGGCTAAGGAAATTGTAGCAATGTATCATGGACAAAAATGTGCATTAAAAGCAGAAGAAGAGTTTAATAAAATTCATAGAGATAAAGAAATACCAACAGAAATTGAAATTTTTAAAACTGAGAAAAAAACTTACTTTGTTCTAGATTTATTGTGCGACACAAAATTAACTGTTTCAAAAAATGAAGCCAAGCGCCTTATTGAGGGTGGAGCAGTGACAATTAGAAATGGTGAAAATGAGACAAAAATAATTGACTGGAAAATGGAAGTGGAAGTTATTGATTCCATGGTTCTTCAAGCCGGCAAACGCAGATTCATAAAAATAAAAATAGGCAAAGCCTAACTAGGCGAGGCCTAGTAAAAAAAGAGGCCGAGTGGTCTGGTTACCGCTCGGCCTTTAGTTTGTAATCAGCTAAATAAGCATTTAAGAACTTTGCGCACTTAATTGCTTATGCGCCATGAAGTCATTGAGTAGTCGCAAGATTTCGCGATCAATTTCATCACGAATTTCGTCAACAAACCGCAACGAATATGTTTTTGATTCTACAAGCGTCACCTCAAAAAAACAACCGCCTCCTGTTCTTGCAACTTTAACCAGCTTGCCATTTAGCAGGACACCACATGCTAAATTTTGCGCCAGCGGAGAATATGGGTTTCTTCCCACTGTGACTAAGGTAATACCATTACTTATGGGGGAGACTCTAATTAAAAGAACATTTTCGCCAAGATACTTTACATCACAAGGTGTGAATGTTTCAGTCTCAGCTTTGCGTAACGAGGCAACCTGTACCCGCGCACGTGCATTTTCGCGCTTAATTCTTTCATTTAAACTCATTCTTTTGCCTTTCAACTAAAAAAACCAGCGTAACAATAGCTGATTATATTACTTATTAAATACTTGTCAAGAGTTGTGGAGGTACAGTCAATTTGGTATTATTAATTATTATTAAATAATTGATTTAAAAAAATATGGCAAGATTCACAATAATAGATACTGCTAAACATGTAGGTGAAAAAATAAAAGTTTCTGGGTGGGCAGACACAGTGCGCGCCCATGGCAAAATTTTATTTATTGACCTTCGCGACAGAAGCGGTTTTTTGCAATTGGTTTTTATACCAAGCAATAAAGAAGTTTATGAAATAGCCAAAGAAATTAGGTCAGAGTGGGTAATTGAAGTACAGGGCCAAATTGTAAAACGCCCAGAAAACATGGTCAATCCAAACATGGAAACAGGAACTGTAGAAATGGTTGTAGATTCTATTATTGTTTTAGCAAAATCTGAAACTTTGCCATTTTCTATTGAAGAATCTGGCTATGAAATAAGTGAGGAAGTAAGAATGAAATATAGATATTTAGATCTACGAAGGCAAAGATTAAAAAACAATCTTATTTCAAGACACAATATTATAAAATTTATTAGAAATTTTTTAGATCAAGAATCTTTTATAGAAATTGAAACGCCAAACTTAACTAAATCTACACCAGAAGGAGCTAGGGATTATATTGTGCCATCTCGTATGCAGCCAGGAAATTTTTATGCTCTACCACAAAGCCCTCAGCAATATAAGCAACTACTAATGGTGGCTGGTATAGAAAAATATTTCCAAATTGCAAGATGCTTTAGAGACGAAGATCCAAGAGGTGACAGACAACCAGAGTTTACTCAACTTGACATGGAAATGAGTTTTGTCCAAATGCAGGATGTCATGGATGTAACTGAGCGTCTTTTAATTTCTATTGTTAAAAACTTATTTTTGGAAAAGAAAATTCAAGAGGTTCCATTTCCAAAAATTACATATAAAGAAGCTATAGAAAAATACGGCACCGATCGACCAGATACGCGAAAAGATAAAAACGACAAAAACACTTTAGCTTTTTGCTGGGTAGTGGATTTCCCATTTTTTGAGAAAAAAGATGAGGGTGGTTGGACTTTTACACATAATCCATTTTCAGCTTCAAAGCCAGAATTTTTTAAAGATATTTTAGATAAAAAAAATATTGGTGATATTCTAACCACTCAGTATGATATTGTTTTAAATGGCTGGGAAATTGGTGGCGGATCAATTAGAAATCATACTCCAGAAGCCCTAGAAAAAGTGTTTGAAATAATGGGCTATAAAACTGCAGATATTAAAGAAAAGTTTGGACATATTTTAACGGCTTTTAGTTTTGGGGCGCCTCCACATGGTGGAATAGCTTGGGGGTTAGATAGATTTATAACTTTAATGCTAAATGAGGCAAACATTAGAGAGGTTATAGCTTTTCCTAAAACTGGTGACGGTCGAGACATTATGATGCAAGCTCCAAATTTAGTTTCTAAAAAGCAATTAAAAGAGCTAAGCATTAGTATTACAAAAAAATCTATTTCAAAAAAAGTAACAAATAAAAAATAGTATCATGATAACTAAAATCAAGTACATAGAAATTTTAAAAGTTACTGGATTTTGTTTTGTAATTTTTATTTTTATTGGATTTTCTTGGTTTTTAACTGAAAGTTTTTCCGGTCAATTACAAGATTTTATTTATTGGAAAATAGCAAAAAATAGTAATTTTTATACTTCAAGTATTCAGGATAGCGGCATAGAAAAAAATTTATTGCCACTTAGAAATTGGGATATTGCTAACCTAGAAACTCAAGCCGAGTCTGCTATTGCAGTAAATATTGAAGACAATAAGCAAAAAATTATTTATGAAAAAAATAAAGAAGCTGTTTTGCCAATTGCAAGTATTACTAAACTTGTAACTGCACTTTTAGTTGTAGAAAACTATAATTTAAATGAAAAAATTATTATTAGTAAATCTGCTAAAGAAAAAAAAGGGTCGCTAGTTGCTGGCGATGAATTTTTTGCTAATGACCTTTTAAAACTAATGTTGGTTGAGTCAGATAATACCGCAGCATATGCATTGAGCGAAATTAACGATCAAGAAAATTTTGTTACACTTATGAATGAAAAAGTTAAAGAACTGGGCATGATAAATACCTCATTTGATAATTCAGTTGGTATAGGTCCAAATTGCAAGTCTAACACTCAAGACCTAATAATTCTAGCCAAATATATTCAAGCAAATAACCCAGAAATTTTTGAGCTTTCTACTATTAGTAGTTTTGACCTGTTTGATGTAAATGGAAAATTAAAAAGAAATGTCAAAAATATCAACCAACTTTTATTTGATACTTCAACTGAATTTAAAGATAAGGTTATTGGTGGTAAGACTGGGTCAAATCCATTTGCAGGAGAGTGTTTGCTACTTATTGCAAAATCATTTGATAATAAGGGGTATATAATTACAGTAGTTTTAAATGCTGGGAAGAATATTAATGATAGATTTATTGAAACAAAAAATATTATTAATTGGGTTAAAATAGCTTATAAATGGAAATAACAAATAGAAAGATAATATTTATATTTTT
>CAIWKF010000066.1 GCA_903913175.1 Candidatus Staskawiczbacteria bacterium | reverse complement strand
TAAAAATATATTATGTATAAAAATATAGAATCATTTGGCTATCATATTTTAGGAGACTCTATCGGAGATGCATGGATTAGTTTGCTTAGATGCTTAATTGATAATGGAGAAAATTCAAGTGATGAAAAAAGAGGCAGAATTGCTCTGCAAAATGTTAGAATCAAAATTAATAAGTTTGAGGTCCCAGATACTATTTTAGATAAATATGGAGATAAAGAAAAAATAGATTCAATTATTTATATGACTTTCAGTGGAGAAGAAATGTATGATTTTGATATAGTCCCAAGTTTTACTCCTGGTCCAAAAAGCTATTATTCTAGGTTAAGGGAAGGCAAAATGGTAGAATATATTATTGATAGATTATCTAAAATTCCAGAAAGTAAAAAAGCTGTTATAAGTTTTATTAATTGGAAGGATTATGAATTAGTGATGGCTGATCATTTTGATGATTATTTGCCTTGTATTTGTACAATTCAATTTAGATTAATAAAATCAGACATCGGATGGAATATGACAACGGTTATGTGCGCTAGGTCATTAGATGGTTTTCAAAAAGGAAATGGAAACCTTTTAACTGTCGCAATGCTTTCTCAAAAGGTCGCGAAACAAATATAATTAAATTTGGGTGTTCCAATTATTTGTGGAGCAATCGATTGCTTTATTACAGATGTTCATATTTATGAGGAATGTCTAGGTGAAGCTAGGGAAGTGCTTAAAAAATATGATCAAAATAATTAATACAAAAACAGGTGGTAATTTAGATTTAAAAAGAACAGAGGATCCTACAGTTTTGAAAAAGGTAGAAGAAATACTCTGGATGAGACGATGTAAAATTATTAAATTTCCTATTCCTGAAACCCCTGTAGTGGTAATACATTCTGGTGGCATGGATTCAACTACTAATATAGCCATTTTAATGGAGGAGTTTGGATTAAAAGTATATCCATTGTTTATAAATAGAGGTCAAACTAATCTAAAATGGGAGAGAAAATCAGTTAAATTTTTTGATGATTATTTTTTAAATAAATATTCAAAACTGTACAATAAATCTTTTGAAATAAAAATAAACATTCCTCCAGAAGAATATAAAAGCAATCTAAGAAAAACTAGAGATTTGCAAGATAATTTGCAGATGAGAATTAGAACAGCATTTCCGTCAAGGAATCCAATCATGATTTTATTGGCAGCTGAATATGCCTACTCTATGCAGTCAAAGGGCCTTTTCCCTAAAATTATTTTTGCATCATTTATGAAGGATGACCCACCACGACATTCAACATTGACTGCAGTTAGAATGATTAATTTGCTTCTTTGCCAGATAATGGGCGATTACAATTGGCAGGTTATAGCAATTCCTATTGAAAGGGAATTAGATAATTATTATGGTAAAGATTATTATATAAAATGGGCAGTTGAACATGATCTACCATTAGAAAAAACGAGAAGTTGTTATAAGGACCATAAAGATCATTGCGGAATTTGCTACCCGGCTTGTCAAAACAGGAAGGAAGCTTTTAAGAGAGCGAATGCATTAGATAAAACTATTTATTGGAATTAGTGTCCTATTTTCGGGTTACTTACCCAAAATGCCCGTTTTATGGGAAAAAAATAAGGATGCAGAAGTAATTTTATTAAAAGAAGTATAAAAATTATGATTTTAAATAACATTATATTGTTTCTTAGCATAATAAATTTCTTATTAACATTTTTTGTCTTTTTGAATACACGACAAAAAAAACAGCAAATACCTTTTTTGATATTTTCCCTAATAACAACTATTTGGTTGTTTAACAATTTTTTATTGATAAGCAAGGTTTATAGTATTTATCCTTTATCATATGGTCTTGGTTTATTTGTAGTAACATCGGCGTTTATTTGGGTTTGTAGCTTCTTAGGTGAAAAAATGTCAGTTTTGACTAAGTTTTTCATTATACCTTTTTCAATATTTTTATTTTTTATATCAACTTTTACAAATTTTATTGTTTACCCTATTACAGGAAACACATTACTGGGCTATCAAAATAATGCTGGTAAGTTTTTTGTTATTTATTCCTTATATTTTTTATTTTTAATTATATTTTCACTTTATAAACTGTTAAAGCAATTTTTTCTGGAAAAAGACATTTTAAAGAAAAAGCAGATACAACTTATTTTTATTGGAGGATTTATTTCTGGGATCTTATCTTTTATTGTTAATTTTTTTATTCCTGTGTTTTGGGGTACATTTGAGTTGATTAAATTAGTTAATGTGGTATTTTTCCCTTTACCAATTTTTATTATTTATTCAATGATTAAGCACAGGATGTTTGGAATTAAAATTTTGATGACGCAATTTTTTGTCTCAGTATTTTTATCTTTACTTTTATTTCGTTTTTTATTTTCAAATGCACTAAACGAATATTATTGGAACGGAGCAGTTATTATAGCTTTTATCTTTTTTAGTTATTTGATTATTAAAAATGTAAATAGAGAAATAGAACTTAATAAAAAATTGTTAGATGAAACTCAAAAGAACCTAGAGTTTGAGCAAAGATTAAAGGACACTTACGCAAAAATTGCTGTCCACGAAATAAAAGAAAAATACTTTAAAGAATAGAAAAAAACCTCTTTTAAAACAAGAGGTTTTTTTGTGATTTAATTCTTCGTCTTCTTTGTTTTTTTATAATATGTTAGAATAAATGTATGAAAATTACTATTGCCCAGTTAAATTCAATAGTTGGAGATTTTGCTGGTAACTTTAATAAAATTAAACGCGAATTTGAAATTGCCGCGAAAAACGGAAGCGAGCTTGTAATTTTTCCAGAGCTTTTTGTTACTGGTTATCCTGCAAGAGATTTACTAGAAAGGAATGAGTTTATAAAAGATGCAATAGTAGTAAATAAAAAAATTGTAGCCTTATCTCGTAAATATAAGTCAACAGGAATTATATTTGGCACTGTTACTTTAAATAAAAGCAAATATGGCAATCCAATTTTTAATACTGCCATACTTGTACATAATGGCAAATTTATTTTTTCTCAAAATAAGACATGTTTACCAAAGAATGATGTCTTTGATGAACCTAGATATTTTGAGCCAGCCAATAAAATAAATGTTTTTAAATTTAAAAATGAAATACTGGGTATTTCTATATGTGAAGATATTTGGACTGATCAGGGGTGGCTTGATACAAAATATAAATTTTCTCCTATAAAGTTTTTAGCTGAAAAAGGTGCGACCATTCTTATTAATATTTCTGCATCTCCATTTTATGTAGGCAAAGAGGCTATAAAATATAATCTTCTAAAAAATCATTCAAAGAAATATAATATTCCAATTATTTATGTTAATCAGATTGGTGGAAACGATGAAGTTATTTTTGATGGGAGAAGTATGGTAATTAACGAAAAAGGAAATATTTTAAAAATATTACCTTCATTTTCGGAATGTGTCGAATCGCTTGAGGTAAGTGGTAAAAATAATATCAGTGGCCAAAAATTCAAACCACAAGAAGAAATTGCGTCTCTATATGGTGCGCTTTTATTAGGAGTCAATGATTACTTTAAAAAATGTAATTTTAAGAAAGCTATTATTGGATTATCTGGTGGAATTGATTCTGCTGTAACTTGTGCTATAGCAGTAAACGCATTAGGCCGGGAAAATGTTGTGGGCGTTAGTATGCCATCTGAATATTCTTCCAATCATAGTATCACAGATGCAAAAGATCTAGCTAAAAATTTGGGGATTAAATTATTAACAATTCCACTTAAAGATATTTATAATAGTTATTTATCTGTACTTAATGATCAAATTGGAATTTACGAAGATGTGGATGTAACAAAACAAAATATTCAGTCTAGGATTAGGGCCAATATTTTAATGTCTCTTTCAAATAAATTTGGATTTATAACCCTTAACACTGGCGATAAAAGTGAGTTAGCGGTTGGCTACTGCACGCTATATGGAGATATGGCTGGAGGTTTAGCAGTAATTTCTGATGTAGTTAAAACAGATGTTTATAAATTAGCAAATTTCATTAATAAAGATGGAGAAATTATACCAGTAAGTACTTTGCAAAAACCCCCTTCAGCAGAATTAAAGCCTGGGCAAATAAGTGAGAAAGAGCTTCTTGCATACAATATTGTAGATCCGGTTGTAAAATTGTATATTGAGGAAAAGTATAGCGTGGCTAAAATAGTTAAAAAAGGTTTTCTTAAGGAAAATGTTAATTTCATAATAAATAGAATTGAGGCCAGCGAATTTAAAAGAAGACAAGCTGTGCCTGGTTTAAAGGTTACCAAAAAAGCATTTGGCGTTGGTAGAAGAATGCCAATAGCCACAAGCTATAAACTAAAAATTAGTAAATAAAATGAGCTTTAATACATTAAAGAGAGTAATATTTTTTATCCTAATAAATTGCTTTAGATTCGTGCTTATGCCAATTTTTAGGTATTTTAAATATTTTA
Source organism: Candidatus Staskawiczbacteria bacterium (assembly GCA_903913175.1). GTDB lineage: Bacteria > Patescibacteriota > Minisyncoccia > Minisyncoccales > Staskawiczbacteraceae > XYB1-FULL-32-11. Next base: position 5,532 of record CAIWKF010000066.1, on the reverse strand, counting down.
ATTTTGCTGCATTAGTTTATGCTGGTACTTCTTTGGATATAAAGGGTTATTTTCCATTTGAGTTTATTAAAAAAATTGTTCCACAAATTTCAATTGTAGGATTTATTAGAGACAAAGAAAATAATAAAAACGGAATAATTATTGCATCAAAATATTATGTTGAAGAGATTAAGGAAAAAAAAGAGTTAGTTTATGAAAATGTAGATAGATTTGCCAAATCACTAGATTTAAAGAAAATAGCATTAGTTGGACGCTTACCAAGAATATTATTTGATATGAATAAAGTTCTATTTGTTGAAGGAAAAACTGGGACTGTTTTTACAGTAATTAATTCAGTTAAGAAAAGTATGAAAGATCTTAATCTTGATTACAAAAAAATTAATATTGCCGTGATTGGTGTTGGATTTATTGGTAAGGAAGTTTTAGAAAATTTAAAGAATATGAATTTTGCATCTATTACAGGCTTTGATATAAGAATTGAAAAAAAGAGTATATCTGCAGATAGTATAATAATGGGTAGTGATCCAGAGCTTTTGACAAAATGTGATTTATTAGTTATTTTAACTGCCAATGGTGATGATATTGTTAATCTAATTGTAAATTTTAAAAAAAATGTGATAGTCCTAGATGATACGCACCCTTCTATATCATTAGAAAACATAAGACGCATAAAGTCAGAAAAAAATGGTGCTGTTTATAAAGTAGCAGCAGCCCTAAAAAGTACATCAATTTTTCCAGAAATGCCGGGATTTAAAAATAATTGGATTCCGGGGTGCATAGTTGAAACTATAGTTTCTTCATATTCAAATAGAAAATGGGTTAACCAAGATGATTTTAATGATATGGCTGAAACTTTTGGTTTTTATGCAATATCTCAAAAAATTATATAATTAATTTTTTTTATTCATGATAAATTTTTTATATCTTAGAGCGATAACATTATTTATTGTAGCATTTCTAAATTTTATTTTAGCCATAATTCTTTGGCGTGGATCAAAAAAAGATGATTCAAGGAAATGGCTTGGATTTACAGCCCTTTTTTCATGTTTTTATGCTTTTTTCTGTGGCGCGACATACTTTTTTTGGGGGCAGGATATGGAGACCTCTTTGTTTTGGTACAAAACTACATGGCTAGGAATTTTGATTCTCCCATGTTTTTTAGTTTTTACATATTATTTTACTGGTAATATTAAATATATTAGAATAAAGGCCCTTATAATTTTTTTATGTGCTTTTGTTATATCGTATTTAGTTTTTGAAACTGATCTTTTTGTAAAATCATTAAGATTAGATGGCTACAATATATCAAGCATAGCTGGCATACTTGATCCGTTTGGTAGAATATATATATTTTTATGTATAATTCTCGCAATAGTAAATCTAATAAAATATTATTTTAGAGCAAATAATTATAGAAGACTTCAGACTAAATATTTTATTTTAGGAGCCAGTATATTTGCGATAAGCGGAATTATTAGCGCATCTATAGTCCCATTTATTATTGGCGAGTCGCCGTATTACGATATTGCGGCATATATATCTTTTATATGGATAGGACTAACATCTTATGCAATATTGAAATATAATTTGATGGATATTAAAGTAATAACTGCTGAACTGCTTGTCTTTGCTTTATGGACGATAGTGTTTATAAAAATATTTTTTTCTGTGAGCAATAATGATCTAGCAATAAATATTATTATTTTTCTAGTAATCCTTTTTTTGGGATTTATGGTTGTAAAAAGTATGTTAAAAGAATTAAAGCAAAAAGAGCAGGTTGAAAAGCTAGCAGGGGATCTTAAGGTAGCTTTTGAAACAGAAAAGAAAGCTAAAGAGGAGTTGGAAACATTGGATATTGCCAAGGATCAGTTTCTTTTAGCTATTGAGCATCATTTAAGGACTCCTTTAACTGCTATGCTTGGTTATTCTGATATATTGCTAAATGGGGCGGTGGGTAAACAACCAAAAAAACAAAAAGAAATAACTGAAAAATTTCAGGTTTCAACAAAAAGCTTAATTAAAATGGTAAATGACTTTTTAGATGTAACCCAGTTTCAACTTGGCAAAGAGGTAATTACCTTGAAAGAGGGGGTTGATATTGTTTCAATAATTAATGAAATTATTTCTGATTTAAAATTTGAAATTGAGAAAAAGAAAATATATTTAAATTTAGAAAAAACAGATGAAGTTTTTCAAATTTCAGCAGACAGAGAAAAACTAAAAGCTGGTTTATACAATTTAGTTGACAATGCTGTAAAATATACAAATAATGGAGGAGTTGTTGTAAAAATTGAAAAAAATAATGCTAAAAATATTTTAAAAATAATCATTAAAGATACTGGCATTGGAATTTTGCCACAAAATATTCCAACTTTGTTTGGAAAAACATTTGAAAGGGGCAGTGAAGCAAAAAAAGTTTTTACCACTGGCAGGGGTATTGGGGTGTATATTGCAGGCAAAATTGTCAAAGCTCATAAAGGAAATATAAAAGTAGAGTCTTTGGGTGAGGGCAAAGGTTCAACATTTACTATTGAGTTGCCAATAACACAAATAGTGTGATAGAATAATAAGTAAAGAATAAACAAAATTATGGTAAATAAAATTAACAAAAAAATTCTTATTGTTGAAGATGAAAAAGATCTGTTAGATTTACTTGCTCACAGTTTTACTGACCAAGGTTTTTCTGTTGTTGTTGCTCATGATGGTCAAGATGGCTTAAGTGTTGCAGAAAAAGAAAAGCCAGATTTAATTATTTTAGATATTTTAATGCCTAAAATGGATGGCATAAGCATGGCAAAAGAACTGCAAGAAAATGGAGTAAAAATTCCAATTATTTTTTTAACTAACTTTGGTGACGCAGAACACATAAGTAGTGCTATAGAAGTTAATAAATCTGATTATATTATAAAATCGGATTTGCAAATTCACGACATAATAAGCAGAGTTAAAACTAGATTAGAAATAAAATAAATTTTTAAAACCACAATAGTGGTTTTTTGTTGTATGCATTTTAACATTTGTCAAGGGTTGATTTTATTCCTTTTTAGGCTAAAATCAATTTATGAAATCTAAAACAACTAAGTTAAAGAATAAAAAACATAAGCCAGTTAAAATTGCAAAGAAAAGTGCTAAAAAGGTTTTAGTTGTTAAAAAAAAGATTAAAGTAAATAAAAGTATAAAAATAAAAAAAGTACAGAAAAAGAAATCTATTGTGCGACAAAAGACCAAAAAAACTGAGGTAGCTGTGTTTGAGGCAGAGTCTTTTTTTAAGGCAAAAATTAAGGTCATAGGAATTGGTGGCGGAGGAGGATCAATTGTTTCTGAAATTGGAAGATCTTTGGAAAAAGCAACTTTTGTGGTAGCAGATACCGACACGCGGGCTTTATTAAAAAAGAAATCTGGAATTAAATATTTTCATTTTGGTGAAACTTTAACCAGGGGGTTGGGGACTGGGGCAAATCCTCAAATAGCTAAACAAGCAGCAGAATTGGAAAAAGATAAAATTGAAAAACTTTTTAAAGATCAAGATATTGTAATTTTGATTGCTTCATTGGGTGGTGGACTAGGTTCTGGTGCTACAGAAATTTTTGCAAAAGCAGCATCATCATTTGGGTCAATAACTTTGGGCATTTTTACTTTGCCATTTAAATTTGAAGGTAAAAACAAAACAAAAATTGCTTTAAAAGCTTTAAAAGATTTAAGGCAAACGCTTAATGTTTCTTTGACTATTCCCAATGAAAAGATTTTTAAAATTATTTCTCCAAATACGCCAATAATTTCTGCATTTTCTGTTGTTAATAAAAACTTAATAGAGTCACTAGAAAGTTTAATTGATTTAATTTATAACCCTGGGTTAATTAATATTGATTTTGCAGATTTAAGAACAATTTTACGGGGAAAAGGAAATTTGGCTTTTTTAAATACAATTGAAGAGTCTGGCAAAGATAGAGCCGAGCAAATTGCTAGTAAAATTTTGCACAATCCTTTATATGAAAATAATAATTTTGTAGCAGAAAAGATTTTGTTTAACATTTCAGGGCCAAGTGATGTAAGTATGTTTGAAATTGAGAAAATAAGTAAAGGCATTTCAGATGTAAACCCAAAGGCAAAAATTATTTTTGGTATTTCTAAAAATCCAAAATCTAAAAATAAAATAAAAACAACTTTGCTAATGACTGGTAGAAACAAAAGTGAATTAACTAAAATTTCTGCTAAAGAAGTTGTTGTAGAAAAAATTAAAGAAAAAGAAAAAAAACCTGAAAAGGATTTACCAATTAAAAAAGAAAAATTAAAGGTAGAAAAAATTCCAGCATCTTTGGTTTTTGGTAATGAGAATGTTTTAGATAAAGTAGCTTCTGTTTCCATGGTAAAGAAAATTGTTATTGATGATTTATCTGATAATTTGCCAGAAAAAATAACTAAAAAAATAATAAGAAGAAATGCAGTAGAAATAAAAGAGGCGCAGGCTGAGGAAGAAATTAAAAAGCTGGCACAAGAAGAGGAGTGGGAGGTTCCAGCATTTTTAAGAAAAGTAAAATATAAAAATTAACATAAAATAAAATGGAAATAAAAAAAGCAATTATTCCAATGGCAGGCATGGCTTCTAGGTTTTTACCTTTGTCTTTGGTTGTACCAAAGGAGTTTTTACCTTTGGTAGACAAACCAAGCATTCAGTATTTAGTAGAAGAGGCAAAAAAATCTGGAGTTACTGAAATTATTTTTGTCATTAGTCCAAAACAAAAAGGAATTTTAAATTATTTTGTGAAACACAAAGATGTTGAAAGCATTTTAATTTCTAGAAAAAAGGACAAACTTTTAAAAGAGCTTAATGATTTTGAAGCAATGTTTGAAGGAATTTCTTTTTCAGTTGTTGTGCAAAAAAATCCAAAAGGTGATGGGCATGCGCTTTTGCAAGCAGAAAAATATGGTAAAGATGAGGCTGTGGCAGTTTTATATAATGATGATTTAATTGAAGGCGAAACACCAGCAGTTTTACAGCTTATGGAAATTTTTCAAACCTGTAGTGCTCCTGTAATTGCCTTAAAAAAATTACCAAAAGAAAAGTTGCCTGCGTATGGATGCGTGGCAGTAGAAAAAATTGCAAGCAATATTTATAAAATAAAAAAAATAATTGAAAAACCAGAATTAAATGAAATTCCTTCTGATTTGGCCATTGTAGGAAAATACATTATAACACCAGAAGTTTTTAGTTATTTAAAAAAAGCAAAAGCAGGTAAAAAAGGAGAAATAATTTTAGCTGAGGTTTTTCAAAAAATGCTTGAAGATGGCAAAACAATTTATGGCTGTGAAATAAAAGGCGAGTGGCTGGAATGTGGAGACAAGTTAAAATGGTTAAAATCATTTTTCTATTTATCACTTAAAGACTCAAGATATAAAGATGAACTAAAACAGTATTTAAAAACTATAAGCAAGTAAAATAAAAATAAAACAAACAAAAATAAAATAAGCAAGACTAAACATTTTGCTTATTTTTTTAGTCTGCCAAATAATTGGTCGGGGTCGGACCCCGAC
>CAIWKF010000065.1 GCA_903913175.1 Candidatus Staskawiczbacteria bacterium | reverse complement strand
GCAAGCTCTACCATAATTTCTGTGGCACGGAATTCCTTAAGTAATAAAGCAGTGTTCTTTTCTATTATAAGCTTTTCTTTCTCTGTTGCAAAAATTTTCACAGAAATTTTATCTGTTGGTACCAAGTTTTGATCTTTTCTTTTCCCTTGCACAAATCTAATTATTTCTCTAATTATACCCTCTTCTTTTAATTCTTCTGTTAAGTTTGTGTCCAACTCAACCTCGCCTACAATATTTCCAGAAAATGTAATTTCTTTAACATTTACCTCATCTTTTATTAAATCTAAAAATTCTTCTTTATCTTTTATTTTAGATTTTGTATTTTTAATTTTAAGCAAAGCAAGTGGTTGTCTAACTTTTATAGCTTTTACCACTCTTTCTGCCAAAGCCAAATTAACAATTTTTCTCACTTCATCCATTTTTTCTTCCAAATCATTGTCAACTATTTTTTTATTTACTTTTGGCCAAGCGCACAAATGCACAGATTCTTGGCTGTCATTTTCTTTTACTGCAAAAAATACATATTCAGCAAAAAATGGCATAGCAGGCGCAATTAATAAAGCAAAATTTTGCAAAACAAAACGCATGGTTGCTAAAGCATTTGTTTTATCTTGAGCCTCTTCTTTAAACCTGTCTCTGCTTCTTCGCAAATACCACACAGAAAAATCATCAATAAAATCTGTAATTGGTCTAGTTGCCAAATCCATGCGATAATTTTCATAACCCTGTGTTACAGTTTTTATTAATTGGTTAAGTCGCGACAAAATCCAAACATCTAAAATATTTTTACTAGCATCAGAAGCAATTGTATTGTTTTGGTAAAGCTGGTAAAAAGATAATACATTGTATAGCCTCGAAATATTTTTCTTTACAATTTCATCTACTCCTTTTTCTGAAAAAGAAAAGTTTTCTGCCTGAACCACAGGAGAACTAAGCATATAAAATCTCATGGCATCTGCTCCATATTTATTTATCATTTCTGTTGGGTCTGGATAATTTTTTAGTTTTTTTGACATTTTTTTCCCATCTTCAGCTAAAACAATTCCAGCAACAACACAGTTTTTAAAAGCTGGTTTTTTAAATAAACCCCCAGCCAAAACATGCATATAATAAAACCATGCTCTAGTTTGATCTTGAGCTTCTCCAATAAAATCTGCTGGCATTTCTCTATTTGTAGCAAAAGGTACAGAAGCTGAATCAAACCAAGTATCTAAAACATCTGGCACGCGAATCATTTTGCCTTTGCAATTACAATCAAAAATTATTTTATCCACAATATCTTTGTGCAAATCTTTTACCAAAACACTACTATATTTTTCTAATTCTTTGGCAGACTCAAAAACTATTTCTTTTTTGCATTGCTCGCATCTCCACACGGGAATTGTGTTAGCCCAAAAACGCTGACGAGAAATAGACCAGTCGCGCGCGCCTTCCAGCCACTGGCCAAATCTTCCTTCTTTTATATGTTCTGGCGACCAGTTTATTTTTTCTGCAGTTTTAAGTAGCCCTGGTTTTATTTTTTCTACGGCCACAAACCAAGAACTGGTTGCATAATTTAAAAGTGCAGTATCACACCTCCAGCAATGCGGATAAGAGTGCTCATATTTTTCATATTTAAAAACCAAAGCTTTTTCTTCTAAATGTTTTACTATGGTTAAATCTGCTTCGCGTATTTCTTCTGGTTTATCTTTGGCTCGGGGCTTTAAATTAAGCCCAGCAAACTGACCATTTTCTAGCTTAAAGGTTCCATCCATTTTTACGTGCTGTACAAACGGTAAGTTTTTTTGTTTGCCAAGCATCATATCATCTGCTCCAAATGCTGGAGCAATATGTACAATACCAGCGCCATCTTCTGTGGTCACAAAATCTGCAGACACTACCTTCCAGCCATTTTCTCTATTTTTTAAATTTTCATTTTTTGCATAATAATCAAATAATGGCTCGTACTCTAAGCCAACTAAATCACTTCCCAAAAATTTATCTAGAATAAGATAACTTATTTTTCCATCATCAACTGTAAAAGCAGTGGTGCCTAGAGCAAAATCTCCAAAACCTAAAACATCTTTAATTCTTTCTTCTGCCAAAATTAAATTTTCTTTTTTTTCGGTTTCTAAATATTTTTTTTCTATTAAAACATATTTTATTTTTTCTCCCACAGCTAAAGCCACATTTCCAGGTAAAGTCCACGGCGTAGTTGTCCACGCAAGAAAATAAATATTTTCTTGCGTGCCCTGCGTAGCCTTGGCGAAGAAGGGCAGGCTATTTTCTTTTACTTTTAACTTTACCGTTACAGACAAATCTTTTATATTTTTATAGCCTTCGGCAACTTCTCCTTGGCTTAAAGTGGTTTCACATCTTGGGCAAATATGCATACTTCTATAATCCTCGTAAATTAAGCCCTTCTTATATAACTCTTTAAATGCCCACCATTCTTTTTGCATATACTCAAAATCCATGGTTCGATAAGAATTTTTCATATCTACCCATCTTCCAAAACGCGGAATCATAATTTCCCATTCTTTTATAAAAGTAAAAATTTTCTCTCGGCACAAATCATTAAACTTTTTTACTCCCATTTCCATAATTTCTTTTTTTGATTTTGTACCAAGCTCTTTTTCTACAATGTTTTCAATTGGCAGGCCATGGCAATCCCAACCCCATTGTCTTTCTACATAAAAACCTTGCATGGTTTTGTATCTTGGAATTGCGTCTTTAATTACGCTTTGCAGTAAGTGTCCGTAATGTGGAGTTCCTGTGGCAAATGGAGGCCCATCATAAAACACAAAGTCTTTTCGTTTGCCTTTTTTATGATTTTTAGTCTGCTCTAAAGATTTTTCAAAAATCTTTTTCTCATTCCAAAACTCCAATATTTTTTCTTCCTCTTTAGGATAATTAAACATAATATTTGTCTTTTATTTTATTAATGGTTCAGCGACTTTTTTAAACCAATCAAATCCTAAATATAATTCAGCTTGAAAACCCAAACTTCTAGCCGTATCAATATTTTTCTGTTTATCGTCTAAGCAAAGAATGTATTCTTTTTTAATACTACCAGTTTTTAGGATAACATATTCCCAAAATTCTTTCTGGAATTTTTGAAAGCCAATTTCATTTGAAATAAAATATTGATCAAAACGTTTTTCTAATTCAAGATCTTTTAAAACAAATTTGGTTATATATTTTTCATTATCAGTACTTAAAAAACATTTTATTCCAGATTTTCGCAGTTTGTCAACTAATAAAAGCATATCTTGATTTATGTTTTTTTCTTGGCTAAACCAGTATTTCAATAATTCTTCAACTGATTTCTCCCAGCCCCAATTTTTTAAATATTTTTTAACTTCTTCTTTCAGATCTGCTTTTCCAACAAGACAAAGTTGAAATTCATTTTCAAAAAATGGAATAATCTTTTCCATGGGCACATCAAATTCCTTAGAAAATCGTTCACTAAAACGCATTTTTCTGTCAATTACTACGCCATATATATCAAATATAATTGCTTTTATCATAATTTTAATTTAATTCTCTTATCTCTCCTTTATGTATTCTTTTTTTATTAGGAAATTTTTTAATAGTTTCTTTTAAAGAAAGTCCCATTACCTTGCCCTCTAAAAATAAAAGTGGACCCTCGTGACTTACAATTAAAATAGTTTTTCTTTTATATTTTTTATTAACATCTACAAAAAAATTCCACATTCTTTTAATTATCTCAGCGTAACTTTCTCCTTTTGGTGGCTTTGCGTTAATTCTATCTTCTTCTTTTTTAAAAAAACCAAAAATATTTTTTATTCCACTAAAATTAAAAATTCCAAAATTAATTTCAGTTAATCTTTTGTCGTGCTTAACTTTTACTTTTAAAATTTTGCTTATAATTTCTGCTGTTTGCTTTGTTCGTAATAATGGAGAACAAAAAATTAAATCTATATTTTTTCCTGCCTGCATGGTCATGGTTTTTAACTTTTGCGCTGATTCTTTTATCATTTCTTTGCCGTGTTTTGTAAGCGGATTTTTAATTTTTTCAGGATAACAAGAAACAATATCTTTTACATTTGACTGTGCTTCTCCGTGCCTAATTATATAATATTTATTATTTAATTTCATTTC
>CAIWKF010000064.1 GCA_903913175.1 Candidatus Staskawiczbacteria bacterium | reverse complement strand
ATTTATCTGTCAGGGCAGAAGACCAAGCAATAGTTCTTGCTCCTGGCAGTATTGAGCCGTATATTATCATATGGCTTCCATTATACTTTCCTTTCATAATTTTAGAAGAGCTAGGTGTATCATATCATATGAACCAGCGCAAAATATTGACAAACTAGTATAAATATAATAGTATGTTAGTATAACAATTAAGTTTGTTGCAGACAGCAGGCGGTCGAAAGACAAAAGTCCTGCCGAGACAAAACTCACACTAATTTTTTGTGTTTTTGTGTCTGCGAAAGGTCGCAGATTTTTTATTTAATAAATAAAATTCATAAATTATGCCATTAAACAGAGAACAAAAAGCAAAGCAAATAATTGGTTTGAAAGAAAAAATTTCAAATCAAAAATCAATAGTTTTTGTTGATTTTACAAAAGTTCCTTCAAAGGAAATGTTTAGTTTAAGAAAAAATCTTAAAGAAGCTGGATGCAATTTAAAAATAGGTAAAAAAACCTTAATTAGAATTGCCTTTGGTCAAGCTGGTCTTTCATTTTGGAATAAAATAAAACAAAGTATTCCAGGACAATTAGCTTTAGTATTTGGAGTAAATGATGAAATTGCTCCAGCAAGAATTGCTAACAAATTTGCCAAAGATCACGAAACTTTTAAAATTTTAGGAGGAATTTTTGAGAATAGATTTATTGAAAAAGAAAAAGTATTAGTACTTGCCAATATACCACCAAGAAACGAACTTTTGGGTAGATTAGTTGGATCTATTGCAAGCCCAATGGCAAGCTTTGTGAGGGTTTTGGATAAAATTGCAAATAAAGCATAATTATTTCGCTCGCTAATTAAATTTTTTCTGTGGCGAGAGCTTCTCTAACGGGGCACTATCGTCCTCGAAAAAATTTATTAGCTCGCTTATTAAATTCATATGACAGACGAAGTAAAAGTTGAAGTGCCAGCTAAATTTAAAAATTTAGTTGAAGAGATCAAAAAACTTCCAATTGTGGAATTAGCAGAATTGGTAAAAGTTTTGGAAGCTGAATTTGGAGTTTCTGCCGCTGCCCCAGCTGCAGCCGCTACTGCAGCCGCTGCCCCAGTTGAAGAAAAAACATCTTTTAATGTAGAATTAAAGGAAGTTGGAGCTCAAAAAATTGAGGTAATTAAAGTTGTAAGAGACATAACAGCCAAAGGATTAAAAGAATCAAAAGATTTGGTTGATGCCGCAGCCACAGCTCCACAATTAGTAAAAGAAGGAGTTAAGAAAGAAGAAGCTGATGAAATTGTTAAAAAATTTACAGCAGCCGGAGCTAAAGCAGAAATTAAATAATAATTTGTTTAGTAATACAAAAATAAGGAATTGGGTAACACCATTTCCTTATTTTTTTATAATTTGCTATAATACATTTATTATTAAATAATTAAAAAAAATGACAACAAAAAAAGTTTTTACAACAGAACAAGCAAATGAAGTTGCAGAAAAATTGGGTATTAATTGGTCAAGGTTTGATGTTGAGCAATTTAGAATGGGTATGGATGTTGAGCTTGAGCATGGCACAGTTGACCAAAGTACAAATGTTACTAATGATGACCCATTATTAACTGGTAAAATTGCTCTAGCGCATCTAAACGAAATTGCAGATTATTATACAAGACTTTATAAAATGGAAGAAGAGGCAGAGGGTAGGCAATAATTAATAGCAAGCTATTGAATTATTTTTAAAATTTAGTAATATGATTATATTGTAAGTACATTATAATTATTCCGCAGTAGCTCAGTGGTAGAGCGGCTCCCTGTTAAGGAGCGGGTCGTAGGTTCGAGCCCTACCTGCGGAGCCAGATACCACATTTAGGGTCTTTTTTTTTGGGTCAGTGGGGTCGTTTTTGTCGTCAGTTGTGCTTTTTCGCTCTAATAATGCCCTAAAACCACCTTTAACTTTGTATCCAATTAGCTTGTGTTCCTTGAAAATAAGTTCGGTAAACACTAAGGCAGTTATTCCACGTTTCTCGCTATCAAGGGCGAATTTGAAATGTGCTCCGGCATCTTTTACTAATTCAGAGAAAGTTGTGATGTATTTTAACATTTCAGGGGCACTTTCTGCGTATGCCTTGAGTTCATCGCTCACAGTAGTTAATTTGTTTGCCAGACGTTTTTCTTCATTCTTCATGGTTTCTGCGTCCATTGATCCGGTGCGGAGCAATGTAATTTTATTTTGAGCTATATAATCAATATCTGCCAAAATTACCTTTTGCTTTACCTGTAGATCACTCATTGTTTTGTTTCGGTTGTTATTTATTTTAGCTAATTCCTTCGTAGATTCTATTTCTATTCCTTTAATTTCTTGAGGTGTAAAAGACACTTGATCTAAAATATCTTGCACTGCATCAGAAATATCGCTTTCGTTAAGGTTTGGATTGCCATTTGTACAACCATCTTTACATCTGCAACGATAATAAATTATACCCTTTGCTTCGTAAGGGGAATATGCTCTGCCACATTCACAACGAACCATTTCTCTGTATGTGTGAAATTCTTTATTAACATAATAAACTGATATATGTTTCTTTTTTAGTATTTCTTGAATTTTGCAAAATGTTGCATCGTCAATAAGGGCTTTGTGAGCTTTGCTGTCTTCATAGCCATCTCCAATTTTTATTTTGCCAATATAAAACGGGTTAGACATCATGTATTCAACAGTTTTATGATCTACTGGGCGAGAAACTTTTGGTAATTCTGCAAGGTCCATATTATTGGCAATTTCTTCTTTGGTTCTTTTTCTTCTTACAGGTTTTTTAGTTAATCCTTGTCCACGGGCCCAGTTGCCTAATTGTCTAAAACTCCATTTTCCAGTTGAATATAACTCAAACATGCGCTTTACAAGAGGGGCTCTTTCTGGGTCAAGGGGTTTGTTATCAGAACCAAAATCAAGATATCCAATGGGCGTGAAATTGAGGCAACGTCTTTCATCACGAAGTTTTTTCTGTGCATTACGGACCTTTTCACTTATTGTTTCAGAATAAAATGATGAAAACATTCCATCTACTCTCATATGAAGCTTTCCTGCGCTTGTTTTTTCATATTTAGCTTCAACAAAATGGATATCGCAACCAACTTGCATCAATTTTTTAATAATCAAATCATCCTGCTCATTACGACTAGCACGATCCCAACAGAGAAATATGACCCCTTTTATCTTGTGAGACTGTAAGAGGCCAATAAGTGTTAAAAATTTTGGTCTTAATATTCTGTATTGGACGGAACCGTCAGGGGTAATAATGAATTCATCCTCTTGCTTAAAGGCCGAGTGGCTCTCATCGATAATTCCGTTCTTGCAAAAGCCGGTTATCGTTAAGTCGGCTATTTTAATTTTCGGATTAACATAATTAGCATACTCTATATTTCTCTGTCTTTGATAGGATAATGAGTTTCGCTGATTGTTAGCATCATCTGTGCTTCTACGATCATATATTAAATATTCGTCTTTAAATTGAAGTTCAATGTTTTTTATTTCCATATATTTTATGTTTTAAATTAATAATTGATGTCACCTTTTTTTAGTATGAGTTCGCATACAATTTTGCCTCTCTTAAAAATGTTCCATGTTTTCCCATCTGGTAGAAAATACCCTTCAATAACAAGCCGATTGTGAACTCCCTGCAAAATTGAGCCGTATTCGACAATATCAGCCATATCGTCTTCGCTAAATATTTTTTGTTGATTGGGATTGTTTTCCATATTTTTTATTTTTTAATAATTTTTTTTCTTGAAACAATCTCGACTCATATTTTTTTACTTGTTCTAGATTTTTTGCAAGCTTTGCTGTATTGTTTTTTAATTTTTTCCATAAATTAGGATAACGATATATTGTTTTAAGTGTTATGCGAAAATAGTTTACTAAAAGTGTGAGAATAAATTTATGACTTTTTAACAGTTTCTTTTTATCTTTTTCTGGTATTTTGTGAATTATCGGTTTATTCATTACTAATCTTGCGTCTGGTAGTTTTGTGGTCAGAACACGATATCTTGGAATCACTTCTATCTCATCGGCTCTTTTCCTGAGTTTACACGCCTTTTCAGCTAAAGAGCCAATATAATAAATTATTTCCTCTTTTGTTTTTGGTTCTTTTTGTTTTCCATTTTTTATTGATTTTCTCATATATTTATTACTGGCAGGCCATCATTTTTGAAACCTGCCAGCAAAATTAATTTTAATTTACGGATTTTTCACCGCAACAATCACATTGATAAATTATTTCATATGCTTCTTTCGAAAGTACAGGAGTCCACTCAACCGGAAATTCACCATCAAACTCTTCTTCGAAACATTCTGGGCAAAGAGTTTTGCTATTTTTATTTTCCCAAGATATTATATCTTCAACATATATTTTTGCCATTTTGTTTGTTGATTTTAACTAAATATTGAGTAGAATATTCTTTAATCAAGGTAATAGTCAAAATCATATTTTATATTATTTTATTTTTTCCTAAGAGCTTATATTATATTTTTCAGATCATTTTATTTTTGATTTTTCACTTGCCCTATCTATTATTATGTGATATAAAAAAATAGAAGCTTGTGGGTAAAACCACTTGATTTCACAACTAGAAAGCCTTTTTGTTTTTCGGACGAGAGGCTTTTTAGTTTGCTTTAAATTTTTAAATCTTTTAGCAATTCATTTAGTATTGGATTCAATTTAAATGTGAGCATCAAATTACCTTCCGATTCCATAATATCTCTAAAATCGTTTCCTCCTATCGTGTAATGAGCATCTGATAAATTCGTCACGACATAAACATTGTTACTTGAAGCTTGCTCAACCGCAGACTCTATTTCATCTTTTGTATTTAGCCAATCGAAAATTTTTTTTATCTTGTGCGTAGGAATGCCAACATCTCTTAATAATGAAACTATTTTTATGATTAGCAGGTCGTAGAAGCTGAATGTTCGCCAATTTTCAATGGTTTCCCGCTTGTAGTGTGGAAGGATATTTTTTCTATCCCAATCACTAAATCTTCGATAGGGCATACGACAAACTTTTTTAGCAACCTCTGTTGAGAAGACCTCTTTTTTTAGTTTTTCAAATCTTTTTACTTTTTCAATTATTTCTAAATTCTTCATAAAATTTTATGTTAGTTTTTATTTCTATCTTAATGATAGCAAAAAAGAATAGGCGTGTCAAGACCTATCTTAAATACTCGCATTGAATCTCGCTGAGTTTCAGTGCAATCCCGCTCTATCTTGAGTAATTATATTTAGTAAATAGTCCTAAATTATAAAAATTAAACAATCTACGTTTAATATACGAAAGCCATATAAATTATCTAGTTTACCAATAATATCCCGATGGTGTATTAAAATTATTTATATCCCGCATAAAGTTGCCTTTTATTATTAGATTGTATAAAAATTCGGCAGGCAGATTTTAAAAAATCGCCCGCAAATTGAAAAAAGTAAATATAGAAATTCTCAACTTACTTTTAGATTAACGATAGAGAGAATAACCAACAAAAAAACCCGAGTTTGTTAGACTCGGGCCTTTTGCACTATATAGCTCTATTTTGTAGGAGCAATCCCAATGTTAAAATGATTGCTCTGTTCCATTTTTTGAATAATATTTTCTGTAGTTTCTCCAACCGGAAATTCTAATTCCCATGCAGTTGATAAGGGTTTAATTGGAGTTTCCTTGATTAACTGCAAATACATGTTTCTGGCAGTTTGCCTTGCATCTTCGTATTCACTGATGTTGAACATCTCGGGACGATTAAAAACAGTCTTGCGTCCAGTTGCTTCGTATCTTATTCTGCCACGTAGTTCAATTTTATCTTCTGCAACATGGTGAAGCAGAGTAATCATTATGTCCATATTTGAGTCGCCAAGTTTTGACCGGATTACCAATGGCCCCCCGAACATGTACAACGGCATCACCTTGCCATCGTGCATTTCAACCACAGGAGCGCAAGATTCCTTTGATTCCAAAAAAGACTTCTCCATTTGTTCTTGGGTCAATCGGTTCTCTGGCTTAACATATATTTCATTTATTTTTTCCTTGTCCATAATTTTTTGTTATTTCTTAATTTTATTTTTCTTTGTTCTTTTTTCTCTTGACCTTGTAAACTTTTTGTAATTCCTGTCATAATACTTCTTGAAATTTTGTATCTTCTTTTTTAGATCTCTGGCCAGCAATATCTGGTTTGCCTTATACTCTATTTCCCATCGTATAATTTCCGTCCATAGTTTTATGTGCTGGTCGTTAGTGACTGTACCTAAATTATAAGTAACATTTCCCATTGGATTGCATAAAATTATTAGCCAGTTATCTATTCCAATTTTTTGGCACACAACCCAGTTTCTTGTTCCTGCGATTGTGTGAATTAAAATACTTGATGAACCATATTTTGTTACAAATTGAGCTAATCTGTCTATGTTTTTCATGATGATTTTTTCACTGATTCTTTTAAAATATCAATGAAGGCTTTGCCAATTAATTTTTTATTCTTCACATCTTCTATAATTATATTTTTCTCCTTCCCAAAAACATCATTCATTGTTTTGCCGTCATATCTGCCAATAGTAATTCCCAAGGGCTCAATGCCGGCTTCCAAAGCTCTTTTGTGGGCCTCTTTCATGTCTGGCATATAACTTGAACCATCAGTTAGAATTATCATTATTTTTCTTTCAGCTCTTACTTGTGACAATTCTCTAACGCAGGCATCAATGGCTTTATCAATTTCAGTTCCTCCTGGTCCGGCTTTCTTTACCGCTTTTTCGCTTCCTAATTGTTCAAAAGTTATTGGCAATTTTCCCATTGGAGCTACAACATTTGCGTGGTATCCGAAAATTGTCATTGATCTTGGTATCCCGGCTAATCTTAAAGCTTCGCCAACCATTAACATTGAGCTCAAAGCATAGCTTCCAAAAGTTTCTCGTGGTTCTGGGTCGTCAAACATACTTCCTGAAACATCGGCAGCTATTGCAAAGGCATAGCTTTGGTTGCTTTTTACAATCCTATGGGCAAAAGGTTTTCTGTCTTTGAGGATTTTGGTTCTTATCAGTCTTTTGGCTAAAAGTTTTCCACTTCTAAATCTGCCACCAAATTCCATAGCATTGTTTCTTTTAAGAATTGTTCTTAGCTTCTTGCCAATAAAAATAGCCAGATCGCAAATTTCATTTACCATTGCCAATCTGCTGGCCATTTCAATGCCTTCGTTCCAGCCATGTTTTGCTTTTAAGCCGTTAATGGCTTTTTTCTGTATTATTCCTTGGCCATCTGTTCGGTTTGCGTTTCCTGTATTAGAATTTTCCATCATCTGTCTTTTTTCAGATTCACTTGGTTCTCCTGCCATTTTAATTATCAATTCCACTATTTCATTTGCTAAAGGCAACAAATCTTTTGTGTATTTTCTTTCAAGGATTTCAGATTTACTTTTTATCATTATCTCAGATATTTTTTCTCCGAGTATTTCATGGGGCTCTAATCCTGTTGAATATCCTCTGCCCTCAAATCTGGTAGCTGCAAACAATAAAGCCTTTTCGTGAACTGATATTTTTAGGTTCTTTAAGATTTTCAGTAAATTGTCTATTACTTCTTCTTTGGTTGATTCTAAAATTTCTCCTGCATTGGGATAATCTTGGCCAATAATATGTTCTACAGAAATATCTTCTAACATATTCATTGTGCAATGAATCAGCTCTTTATTTTTCACCGGCAGTTCAGCATCTGTTGTGTAATGAATATGGCCTATCTCATGCAAAATTAATCCTAAAATGTGGTCTTCAGAAAGATTAAAAATATCTTCTTGCCGGTAAAACACCTTTCTGCTTTTAATATTTGCTGACCAACTTTCGCCAGAATCAATTTCGATTTTGTGTTCCTTAGCAAGTATTTTTGCTATGCGCTCAAATTCATTTTTTCTCATTTGATTTCATAAATACTTTTAATAATATCAGCTGTATTGTCTAAATCTGCATGATGCATAATGAATCCGCATTTGCCTTTATTCGGACCAGCTGTAATTTTAATTGCGCTTCCAATTTTACTTCCTACATTCCTTACTTCTGTTTTAGATGACTCATCTTGGTTTTCCCAGAAAAATGCTTCAATGGTAAATTCATCTCCTTTGATTGCATCCTCTCTGCCTGAACCAATTACTTCTGCAATTTCACTTGCCACCATTTTTTCGTAAAAGTTTTTGTCAGCAGAAACGGCAAAATACGCATTGTGAACATCATTGTCTAAAACATAGCTTGCTCCAATTTCTAGTTTGTCTATGCTAGAAATCGGGATTCGTGTGGCATTGGCTTTTTTCTTTGTTGGCAAATACAATCTGGCAGTTGTTTTTAATGATGACTTATCTTCTTTTTCTAATTTGTTTCCAAAAGCCAAAAGCAAACTCTCCATTGGATCTGCATTTTCTGCCAGCTTTAGAGTGTTTAAAATATCTCTGGTATTTAAAGCATAAGTCACGCCTGTTGCTGGAATTTCTTTGTCTGATCTGGTTTTGTTAGCTAAGGCAACTAACTTTATTGCCAGTTCAGATTTGGCAACTGCGTTTCCCAGATGATTTTCAATTATTTCCAACTCAGTTTTCTCATTTGGAAAGTCTGCATGTATGCAAATAGCAAATCTTGAAAGCAATGCTTTGTTTAATTCTTTAGTCCCGGCATAATCTGGTGGATTGCAGGTGGCAAACAATCTAAAATCTTTGTGTTTGTGAACTATTTCTTTATCATCCTTTTCGGTTAAGACCAAATAACCGTCATCATCTAAAACACTTTGTAAAACAAAAAGCACTTCGGGAAGTGCGGCATTTATCTCATCTAATACAATCCATTCTCCTTTACGCATTGCTTCTGTTAAAACTCCGTCAACCCAGTATGTGCCCTTGTCATTTATCAGCAATCTTCCTACTAATTCATCAGCAGTAGTTCCGCCATTAAGATTTACCCTTCTTAATCCGTTTCCTGTTTGATTTGCTAAATATCTTATTGCACTCGTTTTGCCCGTTCCAGATTCTCCAATTAGCAGTACCGGCAGATTATCTCTTACTGCTATTGCTAATGTTTTTAAAATATCTTCGTGGTCAATAAACTTGCCAGCTGTTTTTGGAGTATATTGGCTTTGACCGTCATTAACCGGAACCTCAATTTTTCCATACTTTACTGTTTTTGATTCATTTGTTTCTTTTGCCATGTTATTTTGTTTTAGTTAAATTTAATAATTTCCCATGAAAGTTCATTTCTCGAGCTAACTTTTCCATATTCTTTTTACCAAACTTCCTTATTAGCTCTTTTTCTTTGTCTTTTGAGATTTCCACTTTCACGGTTTCCTCAACTTTTACATTTGGAAGTTTAAAGCCCATTTCTTCTTGCTCTTCTGACTCAATGTTCATTATCTGCTCTAAGACATTGTCAGGAACATTGCATAATTCATTTGCATGGTTCTCGTTTATGCCTTTTTCTTTTTCCAGTTTGCCGGCCATATAGCAGAGCCGTGAGAAATCTTCTATGAATTCTTTTAGCTCTCTTAAATTTTCTTTATTCATTGTTTTATTGGAGTTAATACTATTTCTATTTCAAACTCGTCATAGTTATCTGTTGCATTGATAACCATTGAGAATTTGGACTCAAAACCTTTTCCAATTAAATTTGTCAGCCGGTCATAAGCAATTTCTTTGGCTTTAAATTCAGCCTTGTCCGGCTGATATGAATAAAACTCGCTATCCATATCAAATTCCGGGCCAAGGTCTTTATACAAAACTAACATTTTAATTGTAATTAGGTCTTTTACTTCTTCTAATTTTGAGCCAGCATAACCACTTCCATATCTGGAATCATAATATTCAGGATCAAAAAATCTGTCTTGATATTGCCCAAGGCCTCCATATGATGGTTTTTCAGGTTCAGGGCTCATTGCCATTTCACGAATTCCTTTTCCCATGTTTGTTATTTATTGATTAGCAGTATTTTTTTGCCTAAGGCTTCAAAAATACTAACTAAGCAAAAAATTGAAATCCACAAATTTGTTTCAGCTCTGGCTATTGTCCCCTGAGAGTATCCTGCCATTTTAGCTAAATCGCATTGTGTCAGCCCTTGCTTGAGCCGTTCTTCTTTAATTGTTTTGGATATATCTTGCATATATGTTCTTTGCTGGTTTGGTTGGGCTGAATTTGGTTGTTGGTTTTGACTCACAACCATATTGGCAGCCTTCAAAGCAGCTATTGCATTATCTAAGTTACTCATATTTTTGTTAATTATTTGTTTTACTCATACTCAAATATTTCTTCTGGCAACCTTAGGTTTAAAGGATACAAGCTGTAAACTTGCTCGTGGGTTGCAATCAGTGTGCCTCCGGCAATGTCTTTGCTAATATCCCCAAAGCCATTGCCCTCTTCGTCAGATGCAATGTTTATTACGGCATCTTGGTCTAATTCTTCTAAGATTTTGATTAGTTGTCTGACTTTCATAATTTTTAATCTTCTAATTCTTCGGTTTCAATAATATTTCCGCCATTACCACCGTTGGACTGAATGTTTCCGTTTTCAAATTCCTTCATTGCTATGCTATCGGCTTCCTGTTTGTTCTTTGCTTCAACTTCTATTTCAAAAGTTTCACTTTCCTCAATAATCACCTTAAATCTTCTTTTGCCTGATATGGCTCTTTTGGCTTTTTCTAAATTGTTCATTTGAATTTAATTAATGTTTTGCTAATTTCTTTTAAGACACGTCTTCTATCTTGAGCGTTGTCTAAACATTGAAATCTGCAAACATTGTTTTTTAATGTTTTTCTTAATTCTTCAATTAACCTTGATATTTGTTTTTTCGTCATGCTTTGTAATTTTTTGCAATAAAAAAAGCCGTATTCTGGTTAGAAATACGGCTTTTAATATTTGTTAGGTAAATAAATGTTAGTAAACTTCTTGGTCAACGCATTCAGCAGTTCTTTTGGCTACAGAGGCCTTCATTTCTTCGATTATCTGGTCTGCGGTAGCTGTAGGAAGCAATACGGATACAGAATAATCTGCATCTTGTTTGCCATCTCTTTGATTATTGAAGTTTACATTCAACGTTGTTCCGGGTCTTAAAACAATGTCCTGGCTTAAATCTCTGCTTACTTTCATAGAACCCTGTCTTCCTGTTTCAGGGTTGGGTTTCCAAGCTTTTGCGATAATGACATTCTTTAGCCCGTTATTTTGATTGATTATGATTGCATTTTCCATGGTTTTAAAATTTATTAATTATTTCTTAAGATTTATTAGTTTTGGAGAAAGCTCTTTTACGATGCTTACGAACGCTTAACTGAATTAAATTCAGATTGTGGCCAAGATTGTTCTTTTGCTTTGCAAATCTAATGTAGAAGATAAGACATCAGATTTAAAGCTATGTCTCTGAGTGCAGAGTGAACAACCCTGGCCGAACTCTCAAGGAGTGAAAAATACTATGAACTAGTGTCGACCGCTCATAATTAATTTTCAACCATAAAGTTGTATTTACTATGAATGTGCACAAAGATAAGTATTTGCAAAGAATCTTGGTGGGAGGAGGGGCGTGGGGGGGGTACTTCGGTTTGAGTGCCAGCGAACGAGGAAGGACTTACAAGGGGATCCCAGCTGGAGGGCGGACTACTTTTAATAAAGGGTTATTTTTGCCCTATAACAGTTAGATTACATATCTAAAATGTATAAATCCTCATCTCTACACTGTAATTTTATGTCTTCCTATACAAAGTGGCCTCTAAATGCGTCAGAGGGGCATTAAAAAGAGGGTGGTATGGGTTTAGATCTGCAATAGTGCCAGAAAATTTTTTTCGGTAATTTTTTTAAGTAACATCCTCCTGAACCAGACTGAACTGCGTTCAGTCTGGTGTTAAATATTTGAAGACATTGAAGTGATTGTCAAGCCACTTGACAACATTGGCTCTGCTTGACGGATATCGGATGCCGCCTGTTAAATGCCGGTTTGTTTGTAGTTTTTATCTTCTGTCGCCAAAGTCAAGTCAATTTAATAAAAAAAGGGGGGTATATTTGCATTTTCCCCTCGAGAATTTGAAAATTTATACCCCACCTGGGGTATTGACACGCTTCTTATTTTTATTTTTTAAGCCGTTTTTTATCCCAGAATAGTCGTAGATTGAAACGGTAGCCGTTTCAAAACCCGTCATTTTTACAAGTAAAAATATTAAATTTACTAAGGAGAAGAGCGAATTTGCAATATGTTAATATGCAGTTATACACAGAAACCAAGGGATTGTATTTGCCTAATTAACTAACGATCATAAAATCTTTGGGACAGTTGTATTATAGAGTTATATATTAAAATACTTTGTTGCTGATGCTGGCTTTAGACGAAAGAGGTAGTGCTCACCCGTCTAAAGTCTACATCAGAAACGAGTGAGCACTATGGAAATAAAAAAAACAAATAGCACCAATTCGGGTATAGACAATAGTTGGAAAGACTATTTAGACGGGGATGTATTTGAGGGCGAACGTAATAATGTTGCCACTAAGGTAATTGGCGGTTTTCTTAGGGATTTACCTATAGATGAATGGGCAACAAAGGGGTGGCTTAGTTTCAGTGCCTGGAACAAGCAATGTTGTAAGCCCTCTTTATCAGAATCGGAGTTGAGAACTATTTTTGACAGTATTGCTAAAATAGAGTACAAAAGACGCCAAATTGAAGGTGAAAACAGATATTTTGGACAGGATAAATGGACACCAGCGATGACAACTAATGATTTGATCAATAAAGAGTCTCCAAAAAGGAAGTGGTTAGTTGACCAGTTATTTACAGAAGGAACGATTAATCAAATTTCTGGCGATTCTAATAACGGTAAAACATGGATTTTGCTTCATAAGGCTATACAAATCGCAAAAGGCAAAGCCGTTTTTGGTCATTTTGCCACGACCCAAAAAGGCGTAATGATGGTTAACGAAGAAGATCCTTTTTATGATATTAAAGAACGCTTGCAGTTGTTAGAAAAAGATTTAAATAACTTGCCTATTAGGTGGCATATTTTAGAAGATATAAAACTTGAGGACGGAATTGTAGAAATGTTGATAGCGGAAATGAAAAAATATAATCTTGAGGTAGTTATCTTTGACTCACTCAGTGTTATTCATGATAAGGAAGAAAATAGTGCCAAGGAAATGAATCAAGTATTTGACCAAATGAAGAAATTTATTACAGAAGGATTTACTGTTATATTTACTCATCATCTTAGAAAAAAGAAAAGCCAGCGTGGATTTGTTGAAGATCCACAGCAACGATCTCGAGGAAGTTCAGTTATTAATACTCGCCCGCATGGTCATATAAATTGTGAGGAATGTTTTCAAAATGGTCATAAATATATTCTTATTGAGCAATGCAAGCTGAAGGGGGATAAGAAAATAAATCCGTTTTTGGTAAAATTTGATGACTCGGATGGCATAAAATTGATATATGAAGGTACTTTTCTTGCTCCAATGCATGCAACAGATAAGGCAGAACAAAAAATTATAGATGTTTTAAAAGCGAAACAATCTTGGCTTTCAGTGGAAGACTTAATAACAGAAGGGTGTGGAGTTGAGAAAACATTAAGAAATGCACTTAAGGCTTTGGTTAATAAAAAATGCGTTAAGA
This sequence comes from Candidatus Staskawiczbacteria bacterium, assembly GCA_903913175.1. Lineage (GTDB taxonomy): Bacteria > Patescibacteriota > Minisyncoccia > Minisyncoccales > Staskawiczbacteraceae > XYB1-FULL-32-11. The sequence goes on along the minus strand of CAIWKF010000064.1, from coordinate 9,606 downwards.
CAAGGGTATGGAAGCTATTAGAAAATTCCAGCGAGAGTGTTTTTCATAGAGATAAAAAAATTGAGACTAAACTCCAACACAATGCAAATTTATATTCCTTAGTTGAAGATGCTCATGGAGACGATAAAGATAGCCAATCGGAAGACATAAAATTATAACTAGTTCATTGTTGCTCCCTGCTTGTCTCCCCTAAAGGGGATGACAAGCAGGGTAAGCAAAAACATAATGAACCCACTCCTTGGTTATTGGTAAAAAACTAAGCATACTAAGCACCAAGCAAGTAGTAAAAATTAAAAAAGACGAATACTAATGTAAAATAAATCCATGGATCAAACGATAAAAGACAAGTTAAAAAAATTACCAAGGAGCATTTGCTCTGAATGCCACAGCAAGAGGAGCTACAGAAATCCAATGGCCAAGTGTTTTCAATGTCAGCAAAAGTTTTGTTATGACCATATCTGGTGTATGCAAGTTAAACAAGGAATGGCTAATTCCGAAGAGTTACGCTCAGTTTGTCAGAAATGTCAGAAACAGTATGGCTACTACACCTTGCAATAGGCCTTTTTAGCCCAGACCTGTATATCAGGAATCGTTTTAATATAGAAAATGGTATTTCTGGTCATCTGCCACTAAAATCATTATTTTTTGTGGCACCAGAACTTATAAATTTATGGATACATTTAAATTAGTGGAAGGTTGTCCAAATTTAAATATTAACTTCATTAAAGAAGACCTTTTGAGGTACAAGAAAAATGGTGGAGATGTTTCAGGGATTGCTAATATTGGTTATGATAATAATATAAAGACCTGTAATTATTGGTTTGATAGTGGGGATGATATGGAATATCTTATGATTTCATTTAATGGTAGTGAGCCCCAGAAAATTAAAATATCAGAACAAGAACTTAGTTTTGGTACAAGGCACTATTTTGTATGTGATTGTGGTAGGCAGGCATGTAGGCTTTTTATGCCAGATGGTAAAACAAAATTAAGATGCAGGTCTTGTTATGGTCTAAATTATGAGCTTAGTATGATAAATCGTAATTCAATACATGGTCGATTGTTATACGTAACTAATAGAAAGCTTAAATTGATCAATAAGCAAATCACATTAAACCGCATATTTTATATGGGACGATATACTCAGCGATATGTAAGATTTCTAAAACTCTGCCAGCAGGCTGGGCTTAATAATGTTATAGAAAATGCTAAAGAATTGATGGAAGCAGTACAAAATCAAAACCCTTAGACGAATCCAAAATATTATTGCAATTTCAACTTGTCTCAATAGGTGCATTAAGCATTGATTCTCTATGTGTAGGGAGAGATTTCCTAATTTAGACAGACCTTGTTGTAATATTTGCTCTGTTAGCAGAGCATTGTCTGCATACACACAGACAGATTGGATAAATTTAATTAAGAATTGATTGGCAATTCCCTTAATACAGTTAGAAATTCCCTAATTGAGACAGACCCGCTACATTATTAAAATAATGTAGCTTTTTTGTTTGGTTGGTTTATGTCTAAATCATTATGTCTAAATCTATTGAAGTTGATGGTAAAAAGGTGTAATCTTAAAGAAAAGAAAATACAAAAATAAACAAATATGGCAATTAAAAAATCACAATTATATAGTTCAATTTGGAAGAGCTGTAATGAGCTTCGTGGCGGAATGGATGCATCACAATACAAGGATTATGTGTTGGTTTTGTTGTTTATTAAATATATTTCTGACAAATATGCCGGGATGGCTTTTGCGCCAATTACAATCCCAGAAGGATCAAGTTTTAATGACATGGTGGCATTAAAAGGCAAGGCAACTATTGGAGACGATATTAACAAAAAAATAATTGAAAAAATTGAAAAAGCAAATCCTTCACTTGGGAAAATAAGCGTTGATTTCAACGATCCGTTAAAATTGGGTAGTGGCAAGGATATGATTGATAGGTTAACAAAGTTAATTGCTATTTTTGAAAATCCTGCACTTAATTTTAGTAAAAACCGTGCGGAAGGCGATGATATTTTAGGAGATGCCTACGAGTTTTTAATGAAAAACTTTGCCACTGAAAGCGGTAAAAGCAAAGGTCAGTTCTACACTCCAGCTGAAGTTAGTAAAATAATTGCAAGAGTTATAGGTATCTCGCAAACAAGAGAAGAAACTCCAACTGTATATGATCCAACATGTGGCTCTGGCTCATTACTTTTAAAAGTTGCCGATGAAACAGAAAAGAAAGTTAGACTTTATGGACAAGAGAACGATGGTCCAACTGCAGCTTTGGCTCGTATGAATATGGTTTTACATAATAATCCAACTGCAATAATTGAAAAAGAAAACACTTTAGCAAACCCGCTTTTTAAAGAAAAAGACGGTAGTCTTAAAACATTTTCCTACGTCACAGCTAACCCTCCATTTTCTTATAAATCATGGAGCAATGGAGTGGATCCGTTACACGATCCTTTTAGAAGATTTCAAGATTTTGGGGTGCCTCCTACAAAAAATGGTGATTATGCATTTTTACTGCACATTATTCGTTCTATGAAAACCACTGGCAAGGGGGCGTGTATTTTACCTCATGGTGTTCTTTTCCGTGGTAATGCAGAAGCAGGGATAAGAACCAATATTATTCGTAGAGGATATATTAAGGGAATTATTGGTTTGCCAGCCAACCTTTTTTATGGAACTGGCATTCCTGCTTGCATTATTGTGCTTGATAAAGAAAACGCAGAAAATAGAAAAGGCATTTTTATGATTGATGCCAGCAAGGGCTTTGTAAAAGATGGGAACAAAAACCGTTTAAGAACCCAAGACTTGCATAAAATTGTGGATGTTTTTAATAAGCAAACAGAAATTCCAAAGTATTCAAGAATGGTGAGCGTGGTTGAAATTGAAAAAAATGAATTTAATTTAAACATTCCTAGATACATAGATAGCCAAGAAGCTGAAGACATTCAAGATATTGAAGCGCACTTGAAGGGTGGTATACCAAATAAAGATATTGAGGATTTGCAAAATTATTGGAGTGTGTACCCAACTCTTAAAACCCCACTTTTTGTTGGTAGCAAAAGAAAAGGATATAGCACACTTAAAATAAAGCAGGAAGAAATTAAACAAGTTATTTTTTCACATCCTGAATTTACTAAATATGCCAAAACAATGGAAGCTACTTTTGGATCTTGGAAAGAAAAGAACTCAACTTTGCTGAAAAAATTGTCTGTTGGTTTTAAACCAAAAGAAATTATTAATGAAATTTCAGAAGATATTCTAACTGCTTTTAGCAAAACAAATTTAATTGATAGATATGATGTTTATCAGCACCTAATGGAGTATTGGGCCGAAACAATGCAAGATGATATGTATTTAATTGCCACAGATGGCTGGAAAGCAGAACTTATATTACTTGAAGGTAAAAAAGGAGAAATGGAATGCGATTTAGTTCCAAAATATTTGGTAATAAATAGATATTTTTCTAGTGAGAAAAAAGTAATAGAAGAATTGCAAGTTAAAGTTGATAATGCCGAGCAGGAGATAGAAGGGCTTGTTGAAGAAAATAGTGGGGAAGACGGCTGTTTTGATGGTTTTGATAAAGTTAACAAAGCAAGCGTAATAGCTAGAATTAAAGAAATTAAAGGCAATAAAGACTATGTTGATGAATTGAAAGTAATGGAGAAATATTTAGTAAATTTATTGCAATGTTCTGAATTGAGAAAGAAAATCAAGGAAGTAGAAAAAGTGCTTGATAATAATGTAATTGAAAAATATAAAAAACTTACAGAACAAGAAATAAAGGTTTTGGTGGTAGATGATAAATGGATGGAAATTATTGAACAAAAAATTAAGGGAGAAATGGATAGAATTAGCCAAAAATTAACTCAGAGAATAAAAGAATTATCTGAAAGATATGCTGAACCATTACCGGAGATTGTTGGGGAAGTTGAAACACTTTCAAAAAAGGTTGAGGGGCATTTATCCAAAATGGGATTTAATTTAAAATAGTATGAAAAAAATAAAACAAATCGGAACATATATTGTTATCCCTTTGCTTGTAATTGGATTGGCATTCTATTTAATAAATACTAAAGTTTGTGATTTAGAAAAATCAGCAACTATAGTAAATAATCTAGTTCAATCAGTAGCTATTTTAATAGGTGGCCTTTGGGCTTATAGAAGATTTGACTGGGATAAAAAAGCAGAAAATGCTTTAAAGATTAAGGCAATGTTGATGGATTATACTCAAAATCATAGTTTGGCAGCTGGTCAATATAGAATTGATCAAATTAATAAAATTGATGATATGCAATCTTGGACTAATTTTGCTATGAGAATGATCCCTACTAGAAATGAATTTGCGAGACAGGTTCACCTTTCAATTTATTTACCAGAGAAGACAAGAAAAAGACTATTTGATACAGTCTGGCTTTCATTAAACAAAGGTAAAGGACCTCGAAATGAAAATATAAATGATAATTGGAAAAAATTTGGAGAAGAGCTTGATAAAATAAATAAAGAGTTAGATGATATTGTAAATAGTTGATTTTATGACTACAGAAACACAAAAAATTAAAATGGGATACAAGCAGACCGAGCTGGGAGTAATTCCAGAAGATTGGGATGTGGGAATTTTTGGTGCGTGTGCCGATATTTACCGTGGCGGTTCACCAAGACCAATTCAGAGTTATTTAACGCACGATCCCGATGGCATTAACTGGATAAAGATAGGTGATGTTAATTTGGGTGCGAGATATATTACCAGTACTGAAGAAAAAATTAATCAGGAAGGATCGCAATACTCTAGAAAAGTGAATGTAGGAGATTTCCTCTTATCAAATTCTATGAGTTTTGGTAGGCCGTATGTTTTAAGAATAAATGGGTGTATTCATGACGGCTGGCTTGCTATTCAAAACTATAAAGAAATTTTCAACACGGAATACCTCTACTATATATTATCATCTAAGACAGTTCTTGATCAGTATTTTCAACTTGCCTCTGGAAGTAGTGTTTTAAATTTGAATAAGGCTGTTGTTTCAACTGTTAAGCTTCCTATCCCGAAGGTGCAAGAGCAGTCAGCTATTGCGGCTGCATTATCCGATGCTGATGAATTAATTGAAAAGTTGGAGAGACTTATTAAAAAGAAAAAGAATATTAAACAAGGTGCAATGCAGGAATTGCTAACCGGTAAAAAAAGATTATCAGGGTTTAGTAAAAAATGGGAGACGAAAATCTTGGGTAATGTGGCAAATTTTGAACATGGATATGGTTTATCAAAATCTGATTTAAACGAGAATGGACGACATAAATGTATCCATTATGGACAATTATTTACAGGATATAAAGAGTTAATCAGAGAGATAAAAAGTAAAACTAATATAAATACGAATAATTTTTATTCAAAAGGAAATGATGTTTTAATGCCTACATCTGATGTTACGCCAAGGGGGTTAGCTACAGCTAGTTGTATAAAAGAAGATGGTATTATCCTTGGGGGAGGAATTTTGATTGTTAGGTTACATACTGGTTATGATGGATTATATCTTAGTTATTTTATTTCTCAAAATAAAAACGCTGTGCTAAAATTAGTAAAAGGATCAACGGTTTTTCACTTGTACGCAAATGATCTAGCAAAATTGGAGATAATTTTTCCTGAGCATAAAGAACAAACCGCTATTGCAAACGTGTTGTCTGAAATGGACACGGAAATTGAAAAATTAGAATCACAGCTTGTTAAATATCAAAATATAAAACAAGGCATGATGCAACAATTATTAACAGGTAAAATTAGAATTTATGGCAACAAATAACCAAAGCGTGGGACAATCAGAAAGAGCAACACAAAACAGAATTGTGAAATTGTTTTGCGATAAATTAAAATACGAATATCTTGGAAACTGGGAAGAAAGATTAGACAATAGCAATATTGAAGACAAAGAAGTTGTAAGATATTTGTCTGGCCGTAAATACAATGGCGCTTTGATTTCCCGTGCCTTAGATCAACTTCATAAAACAGCAAACAATTATACAGAAAGTCTTTATGCAAATAACCAGAATTTTTATAAACTCCTTCGTTATGGAGCTAAAGTGGTAGAGAATACCGGTGAAGTAAATCAAAGTGTAAATTTTATTGACTGGAAAGAACCGGAAAATAATAACTTTGCTATTGCAGAAGAAGTTACAATTCAGGGCGATCACGAGAAACGTCCGGATATTGTTTTGTATATTAATGGCATAGCGGTTGGCATAATTGAACTTAAGAGAAGTACGGTTTCTATTGGAGACGGCATAAGACAAAGCATTGTGAACCAAAAAAAGGAATTTATCCAATCATTTTTTTCAACAATTCAAATCATATTTGCCGGTAATGATACAGAGGGTTTAAAATATGGAACTATTGGCACTCCGGAAAAGTATTTCTTGAAATGGAAGGAAGAACAGCAAGATGATAGTATACTTCAGTTAGATAAATACTTGCTTAAAATTTGCGATAAAGAAAGAATTTTAGAGTTATTGTATGATTTTGTATTGTTTGATGGGGGAGTAAAAAAATTGCCAAGACCACATCAATATTTTGGTATTAAATCCGCTCAAGAATTTATTCGCAGAAAAGAGGGTGGAATTATTTGGCACACACAAGGCAGTGGGAAAAGTTTGATAATGGTCTGGCTGGCTAAATGGATTTTAGAAAATAATCCAAATGCAAGGGTGGTAATTCTAACAGACCGCATTGAGCTTGATAAACAAATAGAGAGAGTATTCCACGAAGCCGGAGAAAAAGACATAAAACGAACAACAAGTGGAAAAGATTTAATGGAACAATTAAATAATCCGTTACCAAGATTGCTTTGTTCGCTTATTCATAAATTTGGCGCAAGAGATGTAAACAATTTTGATGCGTATATTGAGGAGCTAAAAAGTGGTCCAAGTAATACTGTGGGTGAGCTTTATTGTTTTGTGGATGAATGTCATAGATCTGAATCCGGCAAAATGCATAAAGTAATGAAGGCCATTTTAAATAATGCAGTGTTTATAGGTTTTACTGGGACACCGCTCTTGAAAAAAGACAAACAAACCAGCCAGCAAGTTTTTGGTAGATATATTCATACCTATAAATTTAATGAAGCAGTAGATGATGGCGTTGTTTTGGATTTAATGTATGAAGCACGAGATATTGATACAAAACTTTCTTCTAAAGAAAAAGTGGATGCATGGTTTGAGGCCAAAACAAAAGGATTGAATGATTTTCAGAAATTTGAATTAAAGAAAAAGTGGGGAACAATGCAACAGGTTTTAAGTTCAAAGTCCAGATTGGAAAAGATTTTACAAGATGTGGTGTTGGATTTTAGTACAAAGCCAAGGCTAAACTCTGAATTTGGTAATGCAATTTTAGTTGCAGGAAGCATTTATGAGGCAACAAGATATTTTGAGATGTTTCAAAATACTCCGCTTAAAGATAAATGCGCTTTAATTACTTCATATAATCCGGCCACACGAGATATCACCACCGAAGGCACTGGTGAAAATACTGAAACCGAAAAAGAATATGTGTATAAAATATATGCAGAATTATTGAGTGATGTTGTTGCGGAATCTGGTAAGTCAAAATCAGAAACATACGAAGACAAGGCTAAAACAAAATTTATAAAAGAGCCGGCAACAATGAAATTGCTTGTGGTGGTAGATAAGCTTTTGGTTGGTTTTGATGCACCACCTTGTACTTATTTGTATATTGATAAAAAAATGCAAGACCATGGATTATTCCAGGCAGTTTGCCGTGTGAACCGATTGGATGGTGAAGATAAAGATTTTGGATATATTGTGGATTATAAAGATTTGTTTACAAAATTGGAGGGAGCTTATTCTGTTTATGCTTCAGAATTAGAAAGCGATAGTTTTGAAAAACAGGATATTGATATTGTTTTAAAAGACCGCTTGACAAAGGGCAAAGAGAGGTTAGACGAAGCTCTTGAGGCTGTTGCTTTGGTTTGTGAGCCAGTAGCTCCGCCAAAAGATAACTTATCATACATTAGATATTTTTGTGGCAATCCCGAGAACGAACAAGATTTAAAAGACAGCGAAATGAAGCGAACTGCATTATATAAATATACAGTTGGCTTAATCAGATCTTATGCGAACATTGCAGACGAAATGACTGAGGCAGGATATACTGTAGAAGAAGTTGAGGCTATAAAGAGTAAGGTTGATAAATATTTGAAGTTAAGAGAGGAAATTCGTATGGCAAGTGGAGAAAAACTTGATATGAAAACTTATGAGGCAGATATGCGACATTTAATTGACACTTATATCCAGGCAGAAGACAGTAGGCGAATTGATCCGTTTGGAAATCAACCATTACTAGATATTATGGTAAATAGCGGAATTGCAGATGCAATTAAAAATCTTCCAGAAGGCATAAGAAGCAGTAAAGAGGCAATTCAGGAAACTATTGAAAACAATGTGCGTGTTAAAATTATTAAGGATCATTTAATTGACCCTGCATATTTTGATGAGATGTCTAAATTGTTAAGTGAAATTATTATAGAAAGAAAAGCCAATGCAGTAAATTATGAAGAATATTTAAAGAGAATAGCCGAATTAGCTAAAAAGGTAATGAATTTAACTCGCACTGATTTACCTGCTGAAATAAAAACAAATGCACAGCGTGCTTTATATCATAATCTTGCTAACAATAGAGATCTGGCAATTTTGGTTGATTTTGCTGTACGTAAAAATAGGTTAGCAGATTGGAGAGGAAATATACCAAGTGAAAATTTGATTAAGCAATCTATCTATGAAATATTAAAAGATAAGAATGAGGTAGAAAGAGTTTTTCAAATTATAAAGCAACAAAATGAATATTAAAAATGATAAAATTGAACTGGGAGATATCTACATAAGTGTGGCTCAAAAAGACATTAAAAATGTTCATTTGAGCGTGCATCCTCCGATGGGAAGGGTGACGGTTTCAGCACCCCTACGGATGACTTTGGAAAATGTTCGTCTTTTTATTATTGCAAAACTTGGCTGGATAAGAAAACATCAGGCCAGAATGAGGGGGCAAAAAAGAGAAGCACCAAGAGAATATGTTAATCGTGAAAGTCATTATTATCTGGGTAAAAGATATTTACTAAAAATTGTAGAACAAAATTCCGCTTCAAAAGTAATTTTAAATCATGATGTTATTGAGCTGTTTGTACATCCAAATGCAACAAAAGAACAAAAAGAGGCATTACTGCAATCTTGGTACAGGCAACAACTCAAGGAAATTGTATTGCCATACATAACAAAATTAGAGAAAAAAATGAATGTGAAAGTTTCTGAAGTGGCAATTAGAACAATGAAAACAAGATGGGGAACTTGCAATATAAAGGTAAAAAGAATATGGCTTAACACTGAGCTGGCAAAGAAACCAGTTGAAAGTATAGAATATGTACTTACCCACGAGATGGTTCATTTGCTAGAGAGAAACCACAATGAAAAGTTTATAGCATATATGGATAAATTTTCTCCTAAGTGGAAACATCTTAGAGAAGAATTAAATCGTTCAACTCTTGGTCATGTTGATTGGAGTTATTAAAAAATTATTATTTATATTTTATGATATTTAAAAAGCGTGT
>CAIWKF010000063.1 GCA_903913175.1 Candidatus Staskawiczbacteria bacterium | reverse complement strand
CAATAAATGAAGATGTTATAATTAGTCCAGAAAAAGTAGATGAGCAATTATTAACAGAGCTTAAATGGTATGTAGACTATTGCGAAAAAAATGGAGCTATTTGTAGTAAAGAAGATTTAGATAAAAAGATAAAAGAAGAAGATAGTAATTTTAAAGAAGCTTTGCAAAGCACAGATTTTTCTAATGAAGAACTTATTGAGGCTAGAGAAGAAAAAGAGGTAAGAATAAAAATGCTTGAAGATGAATTTGAAAAATATACGAAAGCAAAAAATAAAATTAATGAAATGCAAAAATAAATAACCGTATTGGGTGCAAGTTTTCGCTCCCGCCTGAGTCCTAAAATTTTTGCTAAAATTTAAGTGTCAGATAAGTGTTCGCTTCGCTCCCTTAGGGCCTGTAGTAAAGTGGCATTATGCGTCATTCGCATTGACGAGGTGGCGGTTCGATTCCGCCCAGGTCCACAATTAAATATTTAAAAATATGACAACAGAAAAAGTACAAATATATCCTGAGGTAAAAGTAAAAGATGTTTTTACGGCTTTTTGGAAAGGAATTAGTTTTAAAAAATGGTGGTTATTTTGGTTATTTTTTTGTGTAGTTATGGCCAATACAGCAACCATTGTAACGCCTATTTTTTATAAACAGTTTTTTGATTTAATTTCTACTGGTTTAGACAAAAGTCTTGCCTCGCAAAAGTTGGTAATAATTATTTTTGAGATTTTAGCTTTAAACGCAGTCACTTGGATTTTTTATAGAATTGCAACTTTTGTTAATAATTATTTTCAAACTCTTGTTATAGCTAAATTAAAACAACAATCATATGATTATTTAATGGAGCATTCATATGGTTTTTTTACTAATAATTTTACTGGTTCTTTAGTGCAAAGAGTAAATAGATTTGCCAGAGCATTTGAAAGACTGTCAGACAATTTAATTTGGGGACTTACCCCTCTTATAGTTAGAGTAGTCTCAATAATTTTAATTGTTTTCTTTTTTAATAAATGGCTTGCGTTAATTATTTTAATTTGGGTAACTATTTTTTTATCTTTTAATATTATTTTTTCAAAATGGAAATTAAAATATGATTTAGATGCAGCAGAAGTTGATTCTAAAACAACAGCTTATTTAGCAGATACAATAACTAATCAAAACAATGTTTCACTTTTTGCTGGTCAAAAGTTTGAATCACAAGGTTACAAAAAAGTTACAAACCAGCAAGCAAAAGTAACAAAATTTAGTTGGGACTTGTCGTCTATTATTGAAGCAGTACAAGGATTTTTAACTGTTGCTATAGAATTTTTTATATTTTATTATGCAATTAAATATTGGAAAGATGGGGTTATAAGTATTGGTGTTTTTGTCATGCTTCAGGCTTATGTTTTAACTTTAATTGATCAATTTTGGGGGGTGACTAGAATTGTAAGAGATGTTTATCAAAGTTACGCAGATGCTAAAGAAATGACAGAAATTTTACTTTTACCTCATGAAATAAATGATGTGCCAACAGCAAAAGAATTGGTTGTGAATAATGGAGAAATTGAATTTAAAAAATTAGGTTTTAGTTTTAATAAAACAAGAGAAGTTTTAAAAGATATAAATTTAAAAATAAAACAAGGAGAAAAGGTGGCCTTAATTGGACCATCTGGCGCTGGTAAAACAACTTTTGTAAGACTGCTTTTAAGATTATATCAGCCAACTTCTGGAAAAATTTTAGTTGATGAACAAGATATCTGTAGCGCTACGCAAGAGTCTTTAAGAAATAACATTTCTTTAGTACCGCAAGACCCAGTTTTGTTTCATAGAACTTTAGCTGAAAACATTGGATATGGTAAAAGAGATGCCACTATGCAAGAAATTGAAAAAGCTGCAACCCTTGCGCATTGTGATGAATTTATAAAAGAATTGCCAAAAGGTTTTGAAACTTTTGTTGGTGAACGCGGAATTAAACTTTCTGGCGGAGAAAGGCAAAGAGTAGCTATTGCTAGGGCTATTTTAAAAAATGCCCCAATTTTAATTTTAGATGAAGCTACTTCAAGTCTAGACTCAAATTCTGAAGCTTTAATTCAAGACGCTTTAAACAACTTAATGAAAAATAAAACCGTAATTGTAATTGCCCATAGACTTAGCACTATTCAAAAAATGGATAGAATTATTGTTGTTGACCATGGAAAAATTTTAGAGGAAGGAAATCATCAAGAATTATTAGCAAAAGAAAATAGTCTTTATAAAAAACTTTGGACATTACAAGCTGGAGGATTTTTAGATGATAAAGACGAAGATAGCGGTGAGGACAAAGAAGATGATGAAGATGAAGAAAGTGAAAATGAGAATACGCATAACATTGAAGCCAAATTTGCTAGCTTTTAAAAATTTAAGCAAATAAAAAATACAATATTTTAAGTTGTATTTTTTTATTTAGATTTTATTTTTATTTGCCAATGTTTTTTAGGGCAATTTTTATGCGGTCTTCGGGGTTTTTAATATCAGGAGAAACCTGGGACAAAGCATCACGGGCCTGTTGTTTAGAAAAACCAAGTTGAATTAAAGCACTTTCCTCTTCACTAGAGCTTCCAAATTTTTGGTTTCCTAAAGTTTTAATTTTTCCTGTAAGTTCTAAAATAATGCTAGAGGCTCGCTTAGCTCCAATACCAGGGATGCCTGCAAATATTTTTTCATCTTGTTTTAAAATTTTATCCCTAATTTTGTCTAAAGACCCAAGGGCTGAAATTTCTAAACTAGCTTTTGGGCCTACTCCCCTAATATCATTTAAAATGTCAAAAAATTCTAGTTCATCATAAGTTATAAATCCATATAAATCTAAAACAGTTTCTGCAACTTTTAAGTAAGTAAAAAGTTTGATTGTTTGGCCTATTTCTGGTAAGTTTAAAATAGAGTTTTTAGATATAAAAACCTTGTATCCTACACCAGCTACATCTAAAATTATAAACTTATCTTTCTTTAAAGTAATTTTGCCTGTTAAACTTGCAATCATAATATAATTATACATGAAATTTGAATTAAAATCAAAATTTAAACCAACTGGTGATCAACCAAACGCTATAAAAAGATTAACTGAGAACATAAAAAAAGGTGTGCCAAACCAAGTGCTTTTGGGCGTGACTGGTTCTGGTAAAACTTTTACTATGGCCAATGTTATACAAAAAACCCAAATGCCAGCTTTAATTATTTCTCCAAACAAAACTTTAGCAGCCCAACTTTATCAGGAATTTAAAGAATTTTTTCCAAACAACTCGGTGCATTATTTTGTTTCATATTATGATTATTACCAACCTGAAGCTTATATACCTCAAACAGATACTTATATAGAAAAAGATGCCAAAATAAATGAAGAAATAGACAGAATGCGACATTCCGCAGTGCAAGATTTAATAACTAGGCACGACACTATTATAGTGGCTTCAGTTTCTTGTATTTATAACATTGGTTCTCCTGAAAATTACCAAGGAATTTCTTTTGAAGTTAAAATAGGGCAAAAAATAAAACGGTCGGAACTAATTTTGCAAATTGCCAATTTGCAATACCAAAGAAATGATATTGATTTTAAGCCAGGGGTGTTTAGAGTGCGTGGAGATTTAGTAGAAATTTTTTCAGTAACAGGCGAAGATATTTATAGAATAATAATTGACAATAACTATATTAAAGAAATTTTTAAAATTAGACCAGAAAAAGGCTTAGTTGTTTCAAATTTAAAATTTAAAATTTTAAATTTGCGTTTATTTCCTGCTCACTTTTGGATGGCGCCTCACGAAAAAATAAAATTAGCCATTGCTAACATAAAACAAGAACTTGATCAAAGGTTAAAAGAACTTAAAAAAAATAATAAATTAGTAGAAGCTCAAAGACTGGAGCAAAGAACTAATTATGATTTAGAAATGTTGCAAGAAACTGGTTTTTGTTATGGTATTGAAAATTATTCAAGCCATTTGGAATTTAGAAAACCAGGGCAAGCACCATTTACTTTAATTGATTATTTTAATTATTTTAACCCCAAAGGATCTTTAATTTTTATTGATGAATCTCACATTTCTATTTCACAAATTCGTGCCATGTCTTTGGGTGACAAAATTAGAAAAGAAACTTTAATTGATTTTGGTTTTAGATTGCCTTCTGCAGTTGACAATAGGCCACTTAAGTTTGAAGAATTTAATCAGCGCCAAAAACAAACTATTTATGTTTCTGCCACGCCAGCAGCTTATGAAACAGAATTATCTGGTAAGCATATTATAGAGCAATTAGTTAGGCCCACCGGGCTTTTGGAACCAAAAATAGAAATTAGAAAAACAAACAATCAAATTAAAGATTTAATGAAAGAAATTGAAATAGAGGTTGCAAAAAAGCAAAGAGTTTTAGTGGTTACAATTACTAAGAGATTGGCTGAGGAAATTTCTGATTATTTGCTTGAGCACAAAATTAAAGCCCAGTATTTACATTCTGAAATAAAAACCATGGAGCGCCCAGAAATTTTAAAAAAACTGCGCCAAGGTGAGTTTGATGTTTTGGTGGGAATTAATCTTTTAAGAGAAGGTTTAGATTTGCCCGAGGTATCTTTGGTGGCAATTTTAGATGCAGACAAAGAAGGTTTTTTGCGTAACAAAACTACTTTAATCCAAACCATGGGTAGAGCCGCGCGTCATATAAATGGTAGAATAATTTTGTATGCTGACAAAACCACTTTATCTATGAAACTAGCTATTGATGAAATAAATAGGCGAAGAAAAATTCAAGAAGATTATAATAAAAAAAATAACATTACGCCCGAAGCTATTATTAAAAACATTCATGCCTGGGATTTGGGTAATAAAGAGGAAGAAGAGGTTGAGGCAGAGTTTGAAGCAGTCCATGATTTAAAACTTTTAGAAAAAGAAATGAAAATAGCTGTCAAAACCCTTAACTTTGAACGCGCCGCAAAGCTCCGTGACCTAATTTCCAAACTAAAAAAATAGTGAAGTTCGTCATTGCGAGGAGCCAGCAGGCGACGTGGCAATCCCAACCAAAAAGCGAAGTTTTTTCTCCGCTTTTTTTATGTTATACTTTTGTTTTTCTTTCTTCAATTAACTCTTCTGCTTCTGCTTCTAATAACTCTCTAACCTTGTCCCTTAATCCACCTGCTTTAGTAATTGCAGACATAATTGGTCCATCTGCACTTATTTCGCTCATTACTTTTCTTTTACTTCTTCCTTCAACTTCAATTATTTCTTTTATAAAACCTCTAGCAGTTCTTATTTGTTTTTTAATATCTTCCGATGGTATCTTCCCAAAAACTTTATATAATCCTGCAAAAGTTTTCACATTCTTTATTTTATCTTCTAAAGATTCTATTGTTTTTGCTGGGGTTATTTCTGGCGTTGGCGGAATTTCTGCAACTGCAGGAGTTACCACTGGCTCAACTAGTTTTGGATTATTTTTTTCTTCTAATTCTCTTTTAGCTTCTTCTGCCTCTTGTCTTGCTTTTTCAGCTTCAATAATTTTGGCAATTTCTGACTCAATAAAATCTTCAGTATAAGATATGCTTAAACCTTTAATTTTTGCATCGTATTTTTCTCTAGTTTTTTTCTTGAATTCTTCAAAATCTTTTACGTTAATCTCTAAATTTTCACCGGGGATTTCTATTGTTTTAGAAAAAATTCCTTTTTCTTTTATTCCATATGGAGCATATCCTTGGCTTAAAAAAGCATAAAAGGTGGCATTGTTTATTCCTTTTTCTCCAGCAATAGTCAACAACATTCCCTCAAGACTTTCTTTAGTTATTTTTTCGACATCTACTTTTTTCTTTATAGGATAACCAAGTTGTTTAAAATAGATGCGCGTTTCTTTTGCAGATAAATTTTTAAATTGCTCCCATGTTTTCTGCATTAAGTTGTGATCTATTTCTTTCTTTATTTCAGATTCACTCATAGCACTGGGTACTTTTTCTAAATCTTTGCCACCTAAATTTTCAGCCAGCTCTTTTCTGGCTTCAAAATTTTCTGCAGATTTGCCTGCTTCCAGTAAATTTAATAAAAAGACTACATTTTCTCTAGTTTCTGGACCAGTTGTATTTCCTTCTAATTTATTGACAGTTTCCTCTAAAGCTAACGCTTCTGCCGCATTGCTGTCTATCAATTTTTCAGCTTCTGCGCGCAATAACTTAATAACCATTTTTTTGCTTTCTTCACTAATTTCTATTTCTTGTGGCAATTCTTCTGCTTTTTTAGTTTCTGGTAAAGTAGTACTGGTATCACCGGCTTCTTTTTTGTTAACCACAGTATCGCCAGCTTCAGCCGCTGGGTTTTTTGGAGTTTCATCTAAAACACTGGTTGATTTTATTTCAGGTTTTTTTATTTCAGAAAAAGGAATAATATCTTCTGTTTCTTCAATTTTTTTGCCCAAATTAACATCATTAGTAAGTTCTGCTACTTTTTCTCTCTTTTTTTCTTGCCACCTTTCTTTGCCTGTTTTAATTTTTGCATCCAGCTTTTCTTCAATTTTTTCATCTGCCATTCTTTCTGCAACTCCTTCCTCAAAAAAACGCCCATAATCTTTAGAATGTTCTGCAAGTTCTTCAAACGAATCAAACCGATTTTCAAAACCGTTTGTGGTTGGAATAGTTATTTTTCCTTTAGAAACTTTTAACTTATCTATTTGTTCACCGTATTCTATCATTTTATAATAAACCCCACGAGGAATTTTAATTCCATAATTTTCTCTTATTTCTTTTCTTGCTTTTTCCAAATCTTGAGTAAATTTTATTCTTTCAGTTTTTATTTTTGGATCTTTTTTTGCTTCTTCTATTTTAGCCAACATTTCGTCCTCACTTAACCCCAGATTTTTCTTTTTAAATTCTTCTTCCCATCTTTTTTGAATACTTAAAGCACACTCGTCTAATGCAATTTTTTTTCTAACCTCTTTTAAATATTCTTCTCTAAATTTTTCTCCTGATTCAAAAACCTTAAAATTCTTTTCTAAATCTAAAGTAATACTCCCATCTGGATTGTATCCTGCAAAGTCTCTTTTTGCTCTTACGCTTGCCTCTTTATTAATTTCTTGTTTTAATTTTGCAATCTCTTTTTCTGTCTGTTCTTTGTTAAACTTTTCTTTAGCTTCTACCGAATCAGGTCTTGACTCTGGGCTAGGGCTAGGAATTTTTTCTTGGCCAATTATTATGGGACCACCCTCTCTATATTCTATTTTTCCGCCAAACATTCCCTTTATATGAGCCCTACCGTAATCACCGGAAGACAAAATTTGCCCTCCTTCTATTTGTTTAATTAAATCAATATCTTTTGCTTTTTCTGCAAATTTTTTATTGGAAACAGCCAACGACTTTTTGGCCGCTATTTCATCGGTATTATTTTGTGCCTCTTTTTCCTCGTTTGTTAATGGTTTATTTTCATAACCAGAGGCAGGAAGAATTAATTTTGGCACTTCATTTGACCCTTCCCTTGGTTGTTCCCCAAATATTCTTGGCATAATACGTTTTAAATTTTACTAATTTAAACTTTTCCTTCTTTTAATTCTTGTCTTGTAGTATTCAGCCAAGCAATTTCACCGGCAGTTAATAGCTCTTTTTTTTGTTTGTTTTTTAGTTCTGTAATTCTCTTTTTTGTTTTTTCTCTTCTTTTGGTATCTTCCTCAATTTGTTTTATCATTTCACCATAAGCCTTTGACTGCTCTGGGGTTCTTTTGTTTTCAAAAACTTCTGGAGCAATTAATTTTGGCCTACTTTCAACTTTTGGTGCAACTTTAGTGCTTTTTTTTAAGGCTTCAGCTTTTTTTGCTTCTTCTTCTGCATCTTCTTTGGCCATTGCCTCAAAAGCCAAATCTTTCTCATAATTAAATCTTGTTTGTCTAATGCTTTCAATTGCTGCTTCTCGTGCATCTTCTTTAATTACCTTCTCATCATTGTCAAAAATTTCATTTAAGATTCTATTTGTTTCATCTTCCACTTGTTGATTTAGATCAGCAGTATATTCTTCAGATAATTTTGCAAATTGATCTGGGTCAAGCGCTTCAGCTTTTTTGGCGCCAGAACCTTTAAATATTATTTGCTTTTTTCCAAAAAAACCAAATCTTTTTTTTGCCTTGATTTCAGATGGGTTAATTCCGCTTTTAATCATAGAATAGTATGCTTCTTGAGAAAGGCTAACTCCTTTCTTTTCTAGTTCTTCTCTTTTTCTATCTAATTCACTACTAAAAACCGTTACCCCATGAGTTCCGGGTTCTTGATTATTATATAATTCTTTTTTATGTTCAGGTAATTTGTGCCATGCTTCTAAAACAATGTCACTAATAAGGGCCATTTTTTCTTGCTTTTGTCGTTTTTCAGTGCTTTCGGTTATAAATTCTTCTCTAGTGCCCACAAAACGACCCTGTTCTCTCGCTTTTTGGTACGCAAAACGCTGCCCTTTGGTTTTTGCATCAAGCTTATCTTCATTCAGTCTCCAAGTGGCATTACGAGATGCGTCTATAAAAGAATCAATTGCCTTTTCTTGATTAGTAGTCTCGTAGCTATGAGCACCTTTAATAATGTCTTCATCACTAAACTGTAAGGCATCATTTGCTTTATCAATACCAGCTAAAATTACTTTTAGTTCTTCGTAAGACCTATTTTTTACCCTTTTTAAAAGTTCTTTTTGTATTTCCGCTTTTTCCTCGGCTTCTGTTTTTATTTCTAATACTTCTTCTTCAGGAAGACTTAGCTCAATTGGGGCCTCGGCTTCAGTTTTTAAAATAACAGCTTTAGGGGTTTTTCCTTTTTCTGAATTAATAATTCCTTTATTTATTGCAAACTGGCGTTCTTGTCTGGTTAAAGAAATTGTTTCTCCGTTAGTTACTCTATTTATTATGTCTTTTTCCATTCTAATTTTTTCAGCTGAATCTTCTCGCATTTTTTTATCTGCCTCTACTTGTTGAATTGTTTTTCTTTCGCCCATGTTAGAAAAAATTTCTAATTTTGGAGCAGTTTCTTGAGTTGTGGTTTCAGGAGCAACCTGTGTTTTTGTTTCCGGCCTTCTTTCGCCGCCAATTATTAATGAGCCCGCAGAAAATTCTTTTTTTGTTCTTGGCATTTTTGTCTGACCTTCTTCTTGCCCCCTTCTTTGTTCTTCTTCTCTTTTTTCGCTTTCAACAGCCAAGCCTTGCTCTTTTCTTGTGGAATTTGGTTTATTATAACTTTCTGGAATAATTAATTGTGGCACTTCATTTGACTCTTCTCTTGGTTGTTCTCCAAATATTCTTG
>CAIWKF010000062.1 GCA_903913175.1 Candidatus Staskawiczbacteria bacterium | reverse complement strand
ACAGTTTCTATTGATAAAAAAGCAAGCACATTTTCCATTTAAAGCAAGTTTAATTTATGAATAATATAATAACATTATAATACCTTAATTTTCATAAAAGTACAAGCCATAATAAAGAGTAGTTAAATTTAATTAGTTATTTTTTTAATCTTTACATATAGTCTTTTTAATGGTAAGTTCTGTTTAGTAAGTTTTATTAACAAAAAGGAGATTGAAAGTAGCCACGCATGGAGTTGTGTGGCGTGAGGGCGAAGGGTTTAATGTGTAACAAACCTTGATTTGTACTTTCTGGGGCAACTAACCAAGGAGAATTGTCATGGCAAAAATGACAAGCAAAATGGTGCCGGTAAAAAAAGTGTCAAAGGCACACTATCGTCAGCTGGTGGCTTTGCAAAAGCAATCGCAAAAAGGTACAAAGCCAGCCAAAAAACGAGTGCTAAAGAAAAACTACAGAATGTATTATGTTGCTGGGGTTGCGGGCGAAAGACGGTTGAATATGGCTAGCCGACAAGAAGAGTTTTCTGCAATAAACCGTGCAAGCGCAAGGAAGTGGGCTATTTCTCATCTTGCAGAACTTGCAGACAGGATTGCTTATAGCTACTATTTAACGGGGCTTGAGGAGTATAAGGTGGTGTTCATGAAATGCCCAACATGTCATGGAATAAAGAAAATTTCTGTTACAACCTACCCGCAAACTGGCAAGTTTACGCGCTGGCAGACATGCCCGGGATGTAACGGATCAGGGAAAATTCCCGGATTTCAGGCTTGGAAGAACACTGAATAAGGTAAGCACTAGCAATGGTGTTTACATGCGGTAGCTGAAAGGCGCCGCTTTTGTTTTGCAAATTATAAACAAAGGCATTGACTAGGTTAAAAAAGTTTGCTAATATATCATTATTATACATTATATATAAAAATATGAAATCAGATATACATCCAAAATATTTTAATAAGGCTTCTATTCATTGTGCTTGCGGAAATAAGTTTACCGTTGGTGCAACTAAAGAATTTATAGAAACTGAAATTTGCTCGCAGTGTCATCCTTTTTATACAAAAAAAGAAAAAATAATGGATACTTTGGGTCAAGTTCAGAAATTTAAAGATAGATTATCAAAGAAAAAGCCTGCAAAAGCTAAAAAAACAAAAGTAGAGGAAGCAAAATAAAATAAAAAACGAAAGCTCGCCTTTGGCGGGTTTGCATAATTTAAGGTGCTTATTTTTTATTAGATACTCGCCTTAGTTGTGGATACGTTTTAAATATAATATAATGGAGGAAGACATAAAAAAAGTTACAAATATTAAAATAGATGCAGAAGAAATGACTTCTGCTGGTTTACATTTTGGGCACAAAGTTTCAAAACTTCACCCAAGAATGAAATCATTTATTTCTGGAGTTAAAAATAATGTTCAAATAATTGATCTTGAAAAAACAGTCAAGGAATTTGAAAAAGCTTTGCAATATATTTCTAAAGTAATTTCAGACAAAAAAGTAATGGTTTTTGTTGGTACAAAAATTCAAATGAAAGAAATGTTAAAAGCCACAGCTATAGAATGCAATCTTCCATATGTTTGTGAAAGATGGCTTGGAGGAACATTTACCAACTTTGAAACTATTCAAAAAAGAGTTGAATATTATAAAGATTTAGAAAGAAAAAAAGCCACAGGAGAATTAGAAAAATATACTAAAAAAGAAAGAATGAAGCTGGATAAAGAAATTGAAGGATTAAGAATAAAGTTTGATGGTATTAGGAGCATGTCAAAATTACCAGAAGCTATTTTTATTTTAGATATAAAAAAAGATGAAACTTGCGTTAGAGAAGCTAAGAAAAAAGGAATTAAAATTATTGGAGTTTGTGATACAAATGTGGATCCTACAATGGTAGATTACGCTATTCCTGCTAATGATGATGCAATTTCTTCTATAAAATATATTTTAGAAAAAACCAAAGAAGTAATTTTAAACTCGAAGTAAACCCGCTCGGCAATTAAATTTTTCTCAGCTCCGGATCCTCTCTTCGGGGAGCCTGCCATCGCTTCGAAAAATTTATTGCCTCGCTTTATTTTTATTATGGTTAGTATAGAACAAATTAAACAATTAAGAGAAGAAACAGGAGTTGCTCCTACAGAAATTAAGAAAGCTTTAACAGAAGCTAACGGAGACACAGAAAAAGCCAAAGAGCTTTTAAGAATTTGGGGGCAAAAAGTGCTTAATAAAAAAACAACAAGAGATGTAAAAGCTGGAATTATTGAGACTTATTTACATGCTAATGCTCAAACAGGCGTGCTTTTAGACATAAGGTGTGAAACAGATTTTGTAGCCAAATCCCCAGATTTTAAAAGTTTAGCTCATGAAGTTTGCTTACAAATTGTGGCCATGAAACCTATTTATGTTAAAGAAGAGGAAATTCCAGAAGGATTCTTGGATGGTGAAACTAAAATTTATACCGAGCAGTTAAAAGATTCAGGAAAACCAGAAAATATTGTTAAACAAATTTTGGAAGGTAAATTAAAAAAATATAAAGATGAAGTTTGTTTGATGTCTCAAACTTGGATTAAAGATGATACAAAAAATGTTAAAAATTTAATAGAAGATACAGTTGCTAAGGTGGGCGAAAATATAGAAATCAAAAAATTTGCAAGATTCGAAATTTAAGCTAAATTTAATAAAATAAAATGATTCAACTTATTGCTTTAATTATTTTTGTTATTAGCTTAGGAGGTGTTATTTTTATTTTTGCTAGAAAAATTCCAGCATTGTTAAAACTTCCACAAACTGGTAGTGTTGGTATTAGAGAACATAAATATATTTTGCATTTTGAAGAAAGAATTAAAAAAATTTTAGTTTCATTTGAAAAGCAGATAATTTTACATAAATCTCTTTCTTTTGCAAAAGTATTGGTTTTAAAAGCAGAAATAAAAATTGATTATTTATTGCACAAAATAAGAAGAGAAGCTAAAGAGAAAAAAGAAAAAGATCTTAAAGGGTAAAGGAATATAGTTAAAATACCACGCCGGAGTAGCTCAGTGGTAGAGCAGCGCTTTTGTAAAGCGAAGGTCGGGGGTTCGAATCCCTTCTTCGGCTCATTTGTAAAAAAACTTGGTAATGTCCAAGTTTTTTTGTTATAATAAAAAATATATTTATAATTATGAGATATTTTGCAAAACAAGAAAATGAAATACTTGCCCTGCGAAGTTTGAATAACGAAGTAGGGGAAAATGTGGCACAAGTGCCAAATGAAAGTGAGCTGTCTAGAGCTAAAACACAGGCTTTGTTTTTTGCTGGGGTGGCATTTTTATCACTTATGATTCCATTTGGATTTGGGTGGCCACAGTGGCTTATTGGCACAATTATAAACACTGTTTTATTTTTATCTGTCATTTTTCTTCCAAAGAAATATTGGCTTGCCTTAATTATTTTTCCAAGTTTAGGAGTGCTAGCTAGAGGCTTAATTTTTGGCCCATTAACATTTTTTTTAATTTATTTTTTACCATTTATTTGGTTAGGGAATTGGATTTTAATGTTGGTTTTTGAAAAAGCTATAAAAAAATTTCAGGTCCAAAATCCAGGCCTATCATATGCTGGCTTTAAATATTTGTTTTCAGTTTTGCTGGCTAGTTTAGCAAAGTTTTTGTTTTTGTTTTTGACTGTCAGTTTATATTTTAATTTAAAAGTAGTTCCTAAAATTTTTGTGGCTAGCATTGGTTTAAATCAACTGGGCACAGCTTTGGCAGGTGGCGTAATTTCATTTTTAATTTATAAAGCTTTTAAAAATTATAAAACTAAAAATATTTAATTTTGTTTTAGAATATTAAAATTATTTTTTGTATTTGCTTTAACATACAGAAAAAGTATAATATAGATATATTCGTTATTTAAGTTAAATATAGCAAATAAGTTTTATGATTAATGCTTTTGATAAAATTCAAAAACGGAAAAAAATAATAATTGCTGATTTGTTTTCTTATAATATTAAAAAAGAAAAAAAGAATATCAAATTTACTTTTATAGATTTATTTGCTGGAATTGGGGGGATACGAATGGGCTTTGAAAGTGTTGGGGGAGAGTGTGTTTTTACATCTGAATGGGATGGCCCAGCACAAAAAACCTATCAAGCCAATTTTGGTGAAATTCCTTATGGAGATATTACTAAAATAGGTCCTGAAGAAATACCAAGTTTTGATATGTTGTTAGCAGGTTTCCCTTGTCAGCCATTTTCTCAGGCAGGATTGAAAAAAGGTTTTGAAGATACGCGTGGTACATTATTTTTTGATATTGCCAGAATAGTTGAGAGGCACAAGCCTGCAGTTGTCTTTCTTGAAAATGTTAGAAATTTGGCAGGACACGATGGTGGTAATACATTAAAAGTAATTATTGGAACTCTTGAAGGTCTTGGTTATAAGGTTTTTAGTAAGGTTTTGAATGCAAAAGATTTTGGTGTGCCACAAAATAGAGCAAGAATATACATTATAGGATTTAGAGATAATATTGACTTTGTATTTCCAAAAGAACTTATGACTAAAACAAAATTGGGAGATATTTTAGATAAAAAGGTAAATGATAAATACACGATTTCAGATAAACTGTGGGCAGGTCATCAAAGGCGTAAAATAGAACACAAGGCCAAAGGAAACGGGTTTGGGTATTCTATGTTTAATTATAATTCAGAGTATACAAGTACTATGTCTGCGAGATATTACAAAGATGGTTCTGAGATATTGGTTAATCAGGAAAATAAAAATCCGAGAAAATTAACTCCTAGAGAAGCAGCAAGATTACAGGGTTTTCCTGAAAATTTTATAATACCTGTTAGTGACGCTCAGGCCTATAAACAATTTGGAAATAGCGTAGCCGTACCAGTTATTAAAGAGCTAGCAAAAAAAATTATTTCTACGCTTGAAAAAGTGCCAAATAATAGTTTAAAAATATATGAAAATTAATAAATTGTATATAAAAGAGAATATTTTTGATATAAATTTAGTTTTTTATAATTTT
>CAIWKF010000061.1 GCA_903913175.1 Candidatus Staskawiczbacteria bacterium | reverse complement strand
CCATGCGAAAAGTTGAGGCGAGCGCCGTTCATGCCCGCCCGGATCAATTGCTCAATGCCTTCGGGGGTGTTCGAGGCTGGGCCTAAGGTTGCAATAATTTTAGCTTTTTTGTTAATGCCTTGTCATTCCTTTGCAGCCATAGAAAAAAATCTTTACTATGGACTAACCAGCAATAATGATGTTAAAGAGCTTCAACAATTTTTAATAAGTAAAAATCTTTTATCAGGTAATGCTACGGGAAATTATTTTTCTTTAACAGTTGGTGCAGTAAAAAAATATCAAGCTAGCAAAAATATTAGCACCACGGGGTATTTGGGGCCATTAACTAGGCAAGCTATTAATAGTGAATTATTGCTTTTACCAACCACAAGTACTAACAAAATTACAACTCAAATTCCATTAAAAGGAACTCTTGATTTATTAAAAAACACACTATATTCTAACCAATCAATTTTTCCTCCACAATTAAATTTTAAGTTAGCTGATTTTACTTTAAAAAATAATACAACAGAAACAATAAATTTAAAAAAAATACAAGTTGATTTAGCAATAGATTCTGATTTATATTCGTCAAATATGTATGTAAATAAGTTATATGTTGTTTATGAAGAAAATAAAACAATTGTTTTAGATTCAGTCAGTCATAATAATTTTTGGACAATTAACTATAATTTACCAGCAAACAAAACTATTAATTTTACAGTATATGGAGACATTAATTCTTTAATGCCATTAAATTCTAGCGTAAATTCAAGCATGCTTATAACTGGAAGCTCAACAACTTCTAATACTGCTATTGGTACTAATCTAAATGATGTTTTGCCTGGGCAAAGCATGACTTTTGGTACAGGATCATTAACTGTAAGCAAAGATGGGGCTACGCAAGACTATAAAATGGTTATTGCTGGACAAAGAGTAGTTGCTGGAAAATTTCAATTTAAGTCTGATAAGGATTCTTATACTATATCGGAATTAAAATTTATTATACCAAATTCTTTAGTTGCCTCACTCATAACTGGGGCAGTGTTATCAGATTCAGTAACAAAAACAGTATTTTCAACAAAACCAGTTTTAGTTACTTATGATGGCACAAACTATAATTTAAAATTTATTCCCAATATTCCTATAGCTTTAAATGAAACAAAATCAATAGCCATAAATTACGATTTGAATGCACAAATTAATTCTAATAATTCTAATATAGATATTACTCCAGTACTAGTATATGTTAAAGCAGTAAATAGTACTGGAAAAGTTATTGATGGGGCAGCTAGTATATATGCAAATATTTCATCATCTTATGGTGGAATTGTATTGCCTTCTATGGGAATAACAGCAACTGAATTAACTGCTTTTAAAAGTATTCCAACTTTTATTTCAAATTCTTCAAACAGCAGATTGGCTTTAAATAATGAGGTAACAGATATATATAGGTTTTCAATTTCAGCTGATAAAAATGCTGATATTTCTGTAAAGCAATTAAGATTTATTGTTAAGTTAGCTGATGCAGACACAAGTAACCCACGACTTAATTATTTTAAATTATTTAAAGGAGACAAAGATTTTACAAATTCAGCTTATATAGGTACTGTTATTGATGATATTTATATTGGTCTTGCAAGTAAAGATGCAATTGGAGTTGGAATAGATAATGTTGTTGTTATAACCTTTATAGAAGAAGAGGTGGTTTTAGCTGGAAAAACGCAAGAATATACCATAAAAGCTACAACAAATGGATTTAGTAAATCAGCTACGCTGGCTTCAGATTCAATTACAACTTATATGCCGGCGGATGATACTTCACTAATTGGTGGTAGAAGCTTGAAGGTTATTTTAAAGAATGTTTATTATGGGTTGGCAAAAAGTCCCTCAGATATTTTTGCAACAAAGTATAATTTATTGTGGTCTGATAGATCTACTTTATTTCCAAATGTACACAGTAATTTAAATAGTGCATATACCAACGATTGGTATAATGGTTATAATATTTTAAATTTACCACTTTCATCTCAAACAGTAACTGCAAAATAAATCTTTTTGCCCCAAAGTCTATTTTATTGTGCGACATATAATAAATAACTAAAGCCGGCTAAACCCGGTTTTTGGTTGGTTATGTCAATGCCTATTGACAAGATTACTTGCTTATGCTATAATTAATATATCAAAATAAAGTGAGGGTATGTCAAAGCTCTCCACCATTAGCTCGATGAGTTGGTGGTAAATTAGACAGGTGGCTAACCTTTGAAAGGGAAAAGCCATGAAAATTCAGCTGGTTGTAAGTGTATTGTTTGTGGTGGCATTGGCTCTGGTTGCGGCGGTTGGATACCACAATAACGTGGGACCCATGCCTACAGTAGAGAAGATCATCGTTTGCCGAGGGTTGGCAATGGAATTGCCGATGCCGATCTCGCGGTGGTGGGACGTGGTTATCCTGCCTCTGGTCGCTTTCGCAATCATTCTCCAGGTTGTTATGACATGGAGGAGGCTGCATATGGGTGCACGAGACCAAGTGGGAGATTTTTCATGCGTCGCATGGGTCTCATTTGTTTTCGGGTTTGTGGCGACCATTATGATTAGTCCGGATGCGGGTTGTGATGGACTCAGCGCGGGGATTATTGTGTCTGCGCTGGGCAATGCCAACGTCATCTGGTATGTGGTTTGCGCAGTGTGGACCACCCTCGTTGTTCGGTAATTTGCTAAATCGAGCGTAAGCTCGCAGGGCGTGACCGAATAACAAGTTAAAGCCCGATCTTTTACTAGATCGGGCTTGATTTTTATTTTCGGCCTTCAAAGGCAGATTCAAGAGTTTCTTCATCAGCATATTCCAGTTCACCTCCAACAGGAATGCCCCGAGCTAAATGAGTAATTTTTATAGAATTGTCTTTGTTAATTTCTTTTATAGCTCGTTCAATTAACACAGAAGTTGAAATGCCTTCTGGAGTGGGGTTGGTGGCAATAATAATTTCGGACCACACTTCGCTAAGGCCTCGCGAAGTAAGAAAATTTTCGGGGTGTAGTATTCGCTGGCGCAAAGCTTCAGTTTGCAAATTTAAATTGTCAGAATTTTTTATTGACAAAAGGTTGCCTTGCAAAATAAAATATAAACCCTTATATTTTTTAGTATTTTCAATGGTAAATAAATCAGATTCTTTTTTGACAATACAAAGTAAATTTTTGTTTCTGGTTGTGTCTTTGCAAATGCTGCACAAATTATCTTGACCTTCAAATGGATTAAAGCAAAAACTACAAAACTTTATTTTATTTTTTAATTCTAAAATTGTATTTACTAATTCATCAATTTGGTTTTTTGGTTGACGCATTAAATAAAAAACAAAACGCCCAGCTGTTCGCTGGCCAACAGTGGGGAAGTCTGCAAATATATTTTTTAATTTATCAATAGAATCCATAATTAAATGTGGTTATCAGCTTCAACCTGGTATTCACCCTTTTCAAGATTACGGAAACTAACGCGTTGTTCATCAAAGTAAAGTTCTACAGAACCAATTGGGCCGTTTCTGTGTTTTGCTACAATAATTTCTGCAATATTTTTCTTTAAAGAATTTTCATTGTAGCGGTCTTCACGGTAAATAAACATAACCACATCTGCATCTTGTTCAATAGACCCAGATTCTCTTAAATCTGCTAGGCGGGGAATTTGTGGCACGCGAGCCTCTACTGCACGAGAAAGCTGAGACAATGCCAAAACTGGAATATTTAATTCTTTAGCCAATGTTTTAAGTGATCTTGAAATTTCTGTAATTTGGCTAACTGCATTTCCGTATTTATTAGAAGGTTCCATTAATTGTAAATAATCTACAATCAAAAGGCTTAGGCCATTATTTGCTTGAAGACGCCTAGCCATAGCCCTCATTTGTAAGATACTAACAACACCAGCATCATTTATATAAATTGGAGCCTCAGATAAACTGCCCATGGCATGCTGAATTCTAGAAAAATCACTATCATTGCCATCGGAGGAAAGTTTGCCAGTTCTTAATTTCCAAGAATCAATATTTGCCTGGCTGGCAATTAATCTATCAACTAATTGGTCTTTAGACATTTCCAAACTAAAAATTCCAACAGGTTTGTTTTCGTAAACAGCAACATGCCTTGCAATATCCATTGCTAATGATGATTTACCCATAGAAGGCCTGGCGGCCAATATAACTAAATCAGAGTTTTGTAAACCAGAAAGCATATTATCAAGCGCTTTAAAACCCGTAGCTGTTCCTCGTAAATTTCCATTTTGTTTGGAAAGTTCGTCTAATCGGTCAAAAGTTTCAGCTAAAATGTCTTTAATTGGCACAAAAGCCTGGGTTAAAGATCGCTGACCAATATTAAAAACTGTTTTTTCCGCCATATCTAGCAAAACATCAACATCTTTTGCTTCATCAAATGCTGCTAATCCAATTTCTGCTGAAGCTGAAATTAAGTCGCGTAAAATCTTTTTATGCCTAACAATTTTAGCATAATTCATGACATGGGTAGAAGTAGGAACTGTATTTATTAAAGAAGTTAAATAAGAAGAACCACCAATTTCTTCTAATTTATGTTTTTCTTTTAATCTAGAAGAAACCGAAAGAATATCAATGGCTTCAGTTTTTTCATAAAGCTCAACCATTGTTTGAAAAACTTCCTTATGAGCATTTTTATAAAAATCTTCGGCTTTAACAAAATCAACAACTTTTATAATTGAGTCTTTGTCTAGCATTATACAGCCAAGTAAACTTTGCTCTGCTTGTATATTTTGTGGTGGTAATTTATCTGGAGTTTTATTTTGTATATTATCTGACATAATTTTTTTAGATATACTTATCTATACCAAAATTTGTTAAGAGTAACAAGTATTGACATTTTTAAATTTTTTCTAAAAGTGGACCACTTGGAGTATCTTTAACTATATAGCCCTGCTGTGCAATTTTTATTCGTATTTCATCTGAGGCTTGCCAGTTTTGTTCTTTTCTATATTTTTCTCTAAGTTCAAGCAGTTCTTTTATATCAGAAGCAATTGATTGCTTTTTTGTTTTTTTAAAATCAATTATATCAAATACTTTATTTATAGTTTCAAAGAATTTGTAAATTTTTTCAGCTTGTTTGCTAGATATTTGGTTTTTTTCTAAAAGTTTGTTTGTTGATTTTATTAAGTCAAACATAACCGCAAAAGCTTTTGGCGTATTAAAATCTTCATCTAAGTGTTTATAAAAATTTATTTCTGAGTTTTTTAAAAGCTTATCTAAATTGTTCTTGCCTGCAACGCCCGTAGAACTGTGGGCAGGTTTTTTGACTTTAAGCTTTTGACTTTTTATTTCTGTAATTTTTCGTAAAAATTCTTCAATTTTTTCTAAACTAATTTTTATTTCAACCATTATTGACTCAGTATAGTCTAAAGGTGAGTGCCATAAGTTTTTTACCATTAAAAATCGTAACTGTTCTGGGGTGTATCTACGTAAAAAATCAGAAATTGTTGTAAAATTTCCTAGGGATTTAGACATTTTTTGTCCACCTATAGTTAAAAAACCAGTATGTAGCCAGTATTTTACTAATGGTCTTTTACCAGAAATTGCCTCCATTTGTGAGACCTCGGCTTCGTGGTGAGGAAAAATTAGATCTCGGCCGCCACCATGCATGTCATATTGAGCTCCAAAGAATTTTTCAGAAATAGCCGTATCTTCAATATGCCACCCAGGCCTGCCTTGTCCAAATGGAGATTTCCAGCTTGGCTCATTTTCTTCTTGCTTAAACTTCCACAAGCAAAAGTCTCCTCTATTTATTTTTTTACCACTATAGTCAATTCTTGAAACTCCATCTTCAGCCTCAGAAACTGTTCTGTTGGCTAATTTGCCATAATTTTTAAACTTTGCAATATTAAAGTAATATCCATCATTTTCTATTAAATATGCAAAACCCTTTTTTTCTAATATTTGAACTTGGTTAATAATTTCTTTTATATAATTAGTGGCGCGAGCATATTTTGAAACGCTATTAACCTTTAAAATTTTCATTGCATTTAAATATTCCTTTTCAAAGGCTAAGGCTAAATCTTTTGGTGGCACACGTTTTTCTCTGGCTCGCTGGATAATTTTATCATCAATATTAGTAATGTTTTGCAAATAAAAAACCTTAAAACCAAGGCTTCTTAAATATTTTACATAAGAATCAAAAAATACATAGGTTCTAGCATGGCCAATATGAGGAAAGTCAAAAACAGTAACTCCACAAACAAAAAGATTAATATTTTTGCCATGCATTGGTTTAAGTAAATCTTTCTTGCCAGTTAAAGTATTATAAATTTTTAGATTATGTTTCATATTTTTTTATTTT
>CAIWKF010000060.1 GCA_903913175.1 Candidatus Staskawiczbacteria bacterium | reverse complement strand
TCAATAAAACACAGCCAACATTGTCAATTGAAAGAAAATAAAAAACAAAAAAAATCCGGCAAGTATGACATTTCTACTTTGCCGGCAGGTATGACATTTCTATTTAGCCTTTACACAGTAGTCAAAACTATTGACAAGTAACTTGATAAATGCTTAATTAATACAATAGAATAATAGTACATTTACAATAAAATACTTGCGAAATTTGGTGGTTGTAGCCAAAAGATTTTAAGAATTTAAAGTTTTTTGGCTATGACTGCTAATTTCGGCAGACCCAAGCAAAAATGGTGAAACCCTAAAGAAAGGAAAAACCACCATGTCGTCTCAAATTGCAAAGCTGATTGCTCGCATTGCTGAGAACCTCCCAGAGATACAGGAGGATGTGATGCAGGGTTGGATAGAGAATCCAAAAGGACTCCAAAAGTTTTTGTCGGGGCTCTGTCCTCCTGTTGTTGAACCTGCTCGTCGTTGGCGGGAAAAAGACGGTGTGATTTATTTCTCGATCACGAGCGACGGCACTACTGGTCCTCAGTGGATCGAGCGACTTGAAGGCAAACGCTTTCGGATTGGAGAGTATGCTAAAAAAGTGCTTCGGTCGGACGATTTTAAGTCGACCGACGGCGTCACGACCGAAATTGCGGTTCTGAAAGGCGAATTATTCGATAATAACGATCGCATCACTTCGAAAATTCGTGACGAGGCAGGCAAGCGAAAGCTTGTCAAGCCGAACGCCGAGATTTCCTGCCTGATCCGTGAAATGTTCACGGATGAGGAGATTGAGGAAATGGGTTTATGGGCAATCGTTGCAATGCACGAAGTCGTTGAAATTGAGTGCGGCTTGCGCTTGCTTGGCTCCTTTCGCCATGATGGTGGGGGTTGGCTGGGCACGTTCTGCGCCTACCCGAGTAGCGGGTGGGATCTCTACTTTGGTTTTGCTTTCGTCGCCCCGCAAGTATCTTCTTGATCCTTTACACTTGGGCGAATTTGCCCTTGTCCTTGGATATTTTGCCCTTTGCATTCCTTTGTGTCTGCATTGGGCTTTTATTTTTCACAAAACTTTGATAAACTAAAAATGGTAGTAGGCGAATCTTGCATGAGACTACGGTTTCAAGCGGCCGAATCCAGTATTTGTATGTTGAGATCGTTTGCGATTACGATTTCAAACGGAGGACATACAAAATATTTCCAACAAAAAAGAAGATACTTGGTGCGAGATATTAAGGCATTATGATGCCGAATAAGATGCAACCCAAAGATTGTTTTATATAAACTTCGAAGGGTGGTGGTATAGATGGTATCTCGCGCAAAATTGAGGGCGACTTGCACTTGCTTGGCACCAATCGCAATGATGATGGGAGTTGGCTGAACACGTACTACGACAACCCGAGTAACAGGTGGAATCACAACAATGGTTTTGCTTTCGTCGCCCCGCAACTCTCTTTATTTTTTCTCTCTTGCTTTTGTAAGAGAGTTTTGTTTTAGGATTTGATTATGCCAACCACCCAACATTTTGCCGATCTCGTTTAATTTTTCAGAAAGTAAAATATATTTTTTTTCGTTTATTGATTTTGTTTCCCAAAGAATCATTAAAAATATTTTTAAAGTGTCTAACTTTCTAATTGCTAAACGAACCCAAGGTAATTTTTCTGTGGGTGACAAAAAACTGGCTGTAATAATTGGTTCCATTGTTTCAACAAAAAGATTATCAATTTTTTGCCCCAAAGAATATTTATGTGGCTTTGGAATTTTTACGGAAAAATCATACCAAATAAGATAGGCCTCTTTTAATTTTTGTAAAATTGGTAACAGTCTTGGGGGGGGGATTAGAAGAAAAATTATTATTTATATTTTGATTAGCATGAAAATTTTGAGTCATAAACTTGAAGATATTATTTGTATTGATAATTTACTTTTAGCCTACAAAGACTTTGTTAAGGGGAAGAAAGGCAGAATAGATGTTTTAGAGTTTTCATTTAATTTAATGGATAATTTGTTTGAATTGCATTATGATTTAGTTAATCATACTTACAAACACCAAGAATATCAAGAATTTAAAATAAATGATCCAAAGCCAAGAATAATTCACAAAGCAACAGTAAAAGACCGAATTTTACACCGAGCAGTTTACAGAATTCTGTACCAGTTTTTTGATAAAGAGTTTATTGCAGATTCGTTTTCATGTCGCGATTTAAAGGGTACTCACAAAGCCATAAATAGATTTAGGGATTTTGGCAGGAAGGTTTCCAAAAACAACACCAAACAATGCTGGGTTTTAAAATGTGATATTAAAAAGTTTTTTGCTAGTATTGACCAAAATATTTT
>CAIWKF010000059.1 GCA_903913175.1 Candidatus Staskawiczbacteria bacterium | reverse complement strand
TTGTTTTTTTTATCGTTATGTTATTGAACTTGCATTTTTCATGCTTACCGCTAACGACTGAGGATATGACAAGTTGCTGATTGAGAAGTGTTTAACTGTCAACCAACATGAATGATTGTGCAGATGACGAAGCTTCAATTATGTTTCCAAACCCGCCATCCTTTGTGTGTGCCCTGCATGAGCAGAGCACACCTGTCGTAAGCTCTATAAAAATTTGGTTCTTCGACATTTTTAGTGGAAATTATAAACGAAGTCATTTCCTAAATGATAAATTAGGTTCATGAAATTAGTAATATTTCTAAAAAAGAAGCATAAAGTAATCTTTCCTCAATTACAAGTAGTGCCATAATTCTGAACAAATATATACATAAATGCTACGGCACAACCGTCCGAAAGTTATAAAAAATCAATTTTTAAAAAATGTATAATTCATTATATCAATAATATATGTTGAACAAATCAGTCTGAACACAGAATTTATCTTGCTCAAATAGTGTTTTGTTTGGTGGTTTTTCTACTTTTTTAACCATCCCATTTATACTACAAAGGTATTCAAAAGAAAGGTAGTGAAGCAAACAAATCCGAACTTTTTCACAAAAATTGCTAAATGCGTTTTTTGTTTTACAATAAACCCTGCGAATGAGTTCCAACAGCAAATATACAATCATTGCAACATAGATTTGTGATTTTACAGCATTTTCGCTCGTTCCCAAAAACGTTTTGATTTGTAAATTTTGTTTCATCAACTTGAAAAATATCTCAATATCCCACCGTTTTTTATAAAGGTCGGCTATCGTTATTGCTTGCCAATCTATTTGATTGGTAATAAGGTGAATTACCTTATTCTCGTCTTTTTTATAAACGGTTACCAATCGGAATATTTTACCTTCAAGTCCTGCTTTTTTTGCTTCTTTGCTTGTAAATTTTATCAGTTCATCTTTTAAAATATTTTGGTCTTTATCATCGGGCAAATCCAACTCTTCAATACTTTTGTATAATATGCTGTTTTTTAATCGTGTAACAAAAATATTTTTAGCATCGCATCGCTTTTTGAACAAGCCAAAATCAAAGTATGCTCTATCTTCAACTACGATTGTTCCTTTTGCAAAAATTTGATTTTCTAATCCTTTGCTATCGTGAAGTTTAGCATTTGTAATATTGATATAATCGGGAAGTCCTAAGGCATCATCCCAAACGGTATGGATTTTTAAGCCTCCTTTAGCTGTTCGGAACTTTGCCCAGTCGAAAAGGCTTAAACAAAGGCTTACTGTTGAACTGTCTATTAGTTTTATAGTTGCATTTTTAACTTCTTCTATTACAACTCTGTCTCGTTTATCGGTTAGTGTTCTTCGATAGTGCTTAATCAGTTGGTAATAAACACTTTCAAATACCTGACAATCTCTATTTTTGTTTCCATCGCTCATGGTAGATTTTGCTGGATTCTGCTTTATGCCCAAATCAATCATGTAAGTACTACTAACTGATAATCCGCAACTTATATCTGAAAGTGTGTAACATTTTCCAAGCTGTCCGAAACTTAATGCTACTAATTGGTCGTAAGTCTTGTATTTATGGCAACCTTTGTCGGTTTGGAATTTCTTTACAGAATTCCGAAGTATAAATGCAGGAATTAAATCTAAAACTTGTCGAAGTACTGGTTTTTTATTATTTTTGCTTCGCTTGTATAGTTTCATTATTTCTGGTTTTTTTATTCAACTGCAAAAATATGAAATTCTCTGGCACTTGCTTTTTTGAATGTTTCGGATAGTTGTGTTGGCACATAGAGTTTTTTATGCTGATAAAAGTCTTGGTGCTAACTCTCCTTTGGCTTTTTTAAATTGGGGTTCGCAAGATACCAACATTACAAATGCAATGGATTTGCATAATAAAGCTGAAGAATTAACGCGTGAAATCGATAAAATTTATAAGGAAAGAGATGTTATACTTTTTAAC
>CAIWKF010000058.1 GCA_903913175.1 Candidatus Staskawiczbacteria bacterium | reverse complement strand
GATCAATTTTATTTATCCAATTTTCAATAATTTCTTTTGATCTTATACCAAAATTTAAAATTTCCTCTTTACTTAAACTTAATAATTTTTCTAATTTTTCAGTCAAATTATCTATGTTCTCAGCTTGAAAAATAAATCCATTATAATTATCTTTTACCATATCAGCACCTGCCCCAACTTTATCAGATATTATAACAGGTAAACCAAAACACATTGCTTCATTTACAACAATACCCCAAGTTTCAGCATTTGAAGGTAAAATAAGAGCATCAGCTGCAGCATAAAAATTAAACACACTCTCTCTAGATTGAAACCCTGAAATAAAAGCATCACTAATCTTTAAACTTTTTATATTTTGTTCAATTTCTTCCCTGATAGGACCATCTCCAACAAAAAATAATTTTTTATTTTTGTTCTTTGTTTTTAAAAAAGCTTGTAAAAGAATGCCTGGATTTTTTTCTTTAGCCAACCTGCCCACATACAATATTAAAAAATCATCTTTATTTATATTTAAAGACTTCCTAATTTCTTCTCTTTTTAATTTAAGATCTTTGGCTTTTAACAAAATATTTTCATAGCCCCAGGAGAAATAAAGGCGACTCATTTTTTCAGAGGTAACTCCATAATACTTATAAAATTCCTCATTTGAAACACCAGAAGTTAAAAATCCTTTTGCATTTTTAAATAAAAAATCTTGTAATAAAAGTGTTTTTATGAATTTTTTTAATCCTGATTTTGATGCTTCTGACGAGATATTAGAATCTGTCATAAATAAAACAGGGGTCTTATAAATTAAACATGCAATAAAAGCAATCCACCATGTAAAATTTGTCCAAGACTGCAAAACTACTGCATTGAATTTTCCATTTTTAATTTCTCTCCATATTCCAAAATTTATTAAACCATCTGGCCAATGTAAATAAGATGGGCGAAAAGAATAATTATTTAAAAATTTATTTTTATACCCTAAAAGCAAATCTCCATTATTACAAAAACTACCTTTTGCTTTATAAGTCCTCTCAACATCAATACCATGAATCGTTTCATCAGAACAATAATAAACAGTTAAATCAATATCTTTTGATTCAGTTAATTTCTGATAAAGTGGTACATGATAATAAAAGGGCACTGGAGCAATTATAGCAATTTTATACTTTTTTGTTGACACCATTTATTTTAATTTTTAAAAATTTTTTTTAAGACTACTTATCTTTTCTTTTGGAACTGCAAAAAGATTTTCGCCCTTAACTTCATGGTTGTTTTTTAATTCAGCCAGCTCAAGTTCTCCGTGCGAGTTAGCAACAAACCAAGAATAATCATAATTTTCTAAAAATTCACAAATCTCAGATGCAGAATACCCCCACTGCATTGTTCTTTTATCCTGAACTTCACACATAAAAACTGGCCTTGTGGTTTTCAAAGTTTCAGCCATACCTTTTAAAACATTTAATTCTCCGCCCTCAACATCAATTTTAACAAAATCAATATTTTTAATATTATTTCTCCTAACATATTCATCTACAGTGGTAATTGGTACCAAAATAACATTTTTTTTAGAATTTATATCTTCAGTTGGCAAACGTAAACTGCTTAATGCTTCATCGCCATTTAAACAAACATACATATTTACTTTTCCATTTTCTGCCCCAACTGCCAGGGATTCTGCAGTAGTGTTATAAATTCTATTTATTTTTAAATTTCTTTTAAGCTTTTTTAATTGACTAGGGACTGGCTCAAAAGAAAAAACTTTACCATTTTTACCAACTTGCTTTCCTGCTAAAAGCGTGTAAATACCCTGGTTAGCACCAATATCAAAAAAAGTCATTCCAGGTTTTAAAAATTTATACACAAACTCTCTTTCATTTTCTTCATATGGCCTTTTAAAAAATAGCATTAAACCCATACCATCACCATAAGCTAAATACAAAATTTTATGCACCAAAAAGCATGGTAATGGAAAATTCAAGAATGGAATTTTTTCTCTTACCCCCCATATATTTTGTACTACTTTTTTAAAAGCTGAATTCATGTTTTATATTTAATTATTTATTATTAAAAAAATTTTGCGCTATATTATTAATCTGTTTATTAAAGTTTTCTACTGAAAACTTTTGTGATACTAAAAATAAATGATGTAATAGTTCACTTTGCAACTTCTCATTTCTAATAACATTTTCAATTTTAAAAACCGCGTCACTATTATTTATGTAAATTAAATTTTGGTTGTCAACTATTTCTGTTTGACCTCCGTTATCTGGAACAAAAACAATACATCCTGCTTTTACTATTTCAGCCACAGCAATTCCAAAAGGCTCGTTGTTACGGCAAGAAATTCCAAATTTATGACCTGCTATAAATTCTTTTTTCTTTTTTTCATCTAATCTTCCCTCAAAAAATAACCAATCCTTATTTTCTAAGCAAATTTTCTTTAAAGATTTCTCATAATTTCTATTGCCAACCCCTCCAATAATATGCAAGTGCACATCAAAACCTTTTTGCCTGACTATTTTTAAAATTTCTATTGCCTGCATTATATTTTTTTCAGGAACTATTCTACCAATTATTACAAACCCATTTTCTTTTCTATCCCAAGAAATATTTTTAAAATCCCAAAATACAGGTGGATATAAAACTTGAGATTTTATACCATATTTTTCAATCATTAATCTAGCTGTCCAATTTGAATTTGATACAGTGAAATTTTTTTTCCATTCTTTGGGGTTACTTTCAGAAATAAAATCACAAATTTTAAGATAAATTCTTCTTAAAACTGTTTTATTATACCATAATTTTCTCCAACCAGAAAGCAAAATAATTTTTGATAGTTCTTGTATGTCAGTTGCAAATTGAATGCCTTTTGTTTTAAAATCACATGGGCTGTAAGCATCAATCATAAGATCAAATTGCCCAGCTATTTTTTGGCAATACCTTTGAATAAATCTGCTTCGTAGCCCAGCAAATTTATTAAAATTTTTTAAAAAAAATGGAAGTGGAGCTATAATCAATGAAAAATCTTTTTGGTCTAAATTTGTTCCATAATATTTATTTAAACTAAAAATATCAACATTTCCCGTTGTAATAAGTGAAACATTGTAATCATTTTTTAATGCTTCTATTGCCCACAAAACAGTTGCTTCAGATCCTCCCCAGCCCATTTTAGGATGCACAATTGCTATTTTATTTTTTTGCATTTTTTTCTTCTATTGTTTCTATTATCTCTAGAAAACGCTGTCCAAAGTTATGTCTTATTTTTGCATAATCTTCATTAAATCTTGGTATAAATTCTTCCAATTTTTCGGCTTTTGATATTTTAACAAGATAACTTCTTAACTCTTCAATAGTTTTGAATGTTTTACTACAAGCTCCTAGCTGTTCTAAATTATCTTCTTCTAGCGGGATATTGATTAACTGCAAAGAAATTTTTGACCTCATTGCCCCCTCAACTAATGCAGTTGAAGAAAAACTTATTAATATATCTGCTTTTGAAAATGTTGTTTTGAGTGACTCTTTTTTTGAAGAAACTTTTACTCCAGCTAACTCATTGGTTATCATATTTTCTGGTTCACGCCTTGGATGCGGACGATATACAAAATCAAACCCTAAATCACTGCACATTCTTGAAAGTTCTCGTATTGTTTCCATTTTTATCGGCAAAAGATCTTTATTATGCCTTTCTATGTCTTGACCAAGATAGTAAACTTTAAGCCTTTTACTTTTTATTATTGTATTATTTTTAATTTGTCCAAGATCAAATAAATATCCTAAAACAAAAAAGTCTTCTGCCATTCTTCTGCAGTATTTAACACACATATCTTTGAAGTGTTTTCCCCAGACCAATATATAATCTGCAACCTTAAAATCAAGCAAAATGCTTGATGAAGAAAATATTCCGTGTTGAATTACCAACGTGGGAATACCCAAATTTTTAGCAGCAAGAACTATTGCTCTTTCAAACGGCATCATATCCATGCATAAAACTATATAATCAGGTTTTACAACTTTTAATTTTTCCTCCATTTTTTCAACAAACTCCCAGAGATATTTTATATTTCTTTCTTTTAAATAATTTAAAATTAGCAAATCTAAATCATTCATACTAATACAACCTATAAAATGTTTTAGCGCAAACAGCCTATCTGGTTTGCCTTGAACCACAAACCTTACCTGATGTCTTTTTTTTATATCTAAAATAAGAGAAG